>JAITKY010000040.1 GCA_031278135.1 Prevotellaceae bacterium
CGAAGAAACAAATGTCAAGACATTGTGGGAAACAAGCGACATCTGGGTTCGACGCAATATCGTTGCCGAAGGATATAATCCGACAAAAAAACTGTTCCTGAAATATTCGCACGACGACACATTTGAACTGTACATGAATGGGATACCGGTAGTTAAAACCGGATACGAATGGCGTAAAGATGTTACAGTGGAACTGTCGGACGAGGTCAAAGCGACAATAAAGGACGGTCAGATAACAGTTGCTGCGCATTGCAACAATAAAATTGGCGGAGCGCTGGTCGATTTCGGCGTTTATACCGAAGCCGATGTACCGAAATATCTTGATACTCCGGCAGTGCAAAAATCTGTTGATGTCCAGGCAACACAGACGCATTATGTTTTCGATTGCGGAGCGGTAGAACTTAAACTCTCGTTTACGGCTCCTCTCTTAATGGAGAACTTGAATCTGGTATCACGTCCTGTGAATTATATTTCGTACAGTGTCGCTTCTTTGGACGGGAACGAACATCAGACGGAGATATATTTCGAAGCTTCCCCGCTCTGGGCGCTGAACGATGCCCGTCAAACAAGTGTGGCGGAAGGTTACGAAAAGGACAATCTGCTCTTTGTCAGAACAGGTAACAGCAATCAGAAGGTTTTGAATAAACGTGGCGATAATGTCCGTATCGACTGGGGATATTTCTATTTGTCGGGCGACAAAGTTAATACTTCGTATGCTGTCGGCAATCCTTATGCTCTCCGTGAGGGCTTTGTCAATAACGGAACGCTTTCGGGCGAGGCCGGGAAAAAGGACAATTCTTTTGTTGCAGTCGCCCAATCGCTTGGAAAGTCGAAATCAGCCTCAGGCAAAATCCTAACAGGGTACGACGATATTTATTCTATCCGATATTTCGGTACAGACCTCCGTCCGTACTGGAACAAAGCCGGCGACAAAACAATAGAATCAGCTTTTGCCGAAGCTAACAGCGAATTTGTTTCGCTGAAAAACCGTTGCGCAAAATTCGATTACGACCTGATTACGCAGGCGACGCAAGCTGGCGGAAAAGAGTATGCCGAACTGTGCGCTCTTGCATATCGTCAGGCAATTGCGGCTCACAAACTTGTTGAAGCTCCGGACGGCGATTTGCTGTTCCTGTCCAAAGAGAATTTCAGCAACGGATCAATCGGCACGGTTGATGTTACGTATCCTTCGGCGCCGCTGTTTCTTTTGTACAACCCCGAACTTGCTAAAGGTCTGTTGAATCACATCTTCTATTATAGCGAAAGCGGTAAATGGACAAAACCGTTCCCTGCTCACGATGTTGGCACATATCCATGGGCTAACGGTCAGACTTATGGCGGCGACATGCCTGTCGAAGAAGCCGGTAATATGCTGACTCTGACGGCGGCTGTTGCCAGGATTGAAGGTAATGCCAAATATGCCGAAAAACATTGGGACGTCCTGACTGTGTGGACGGATTATCTTGTCGATAAGGGTCTCGACCCCGAAAACCAGTTGTGTACCGACGATTTTGCCGGTCATTTCGCCCACAATGTGAACCTCTCGGTAAAAGCAATAACAGGTATAGCGTCATACGGGTATCTTGCCGGTAAACTCGGTAAAAAGGATGTCGCAGAAAAATATACTTCCAAAGCTAAAGCAATGGCTGCCGAATGGGTCAAAATGGCTGACGATGGCGATCATTTCCGCTTGACGTTCGACCAACAAGGCTCTTGGAGCCAAAAGTATAATCTTGTGTGGGACAAACTCCTTAAATTAAATATCTTCCCTAAAACGGTGGTCGAAAAGGAAATTCCATACTATCTGACAAAACAAAACGTTTATGGAGTGCCTTTAGATAATCGTAAAAATTATACGAAATCCGACTGGATAATCTGGACGGCTACTCTTGCCGACGATGTCGAAACATTCGGCAAGTTTATATCGCCTCTGTATAAGTTCATGAACGAAACGATTGACCGTATTCCAATGTCTGACTGGTATAATACCGACAATAAAAGACATGTGGGATTCCGCGCCCGTTCGGTCGTAGGTGGATATTATATCAAATTGCTGGAAAAGAAATTGAAATAACATTTCTCAACGTTTACAATTCAACAACAAGCCCTTCGTTTCTTTCTTATAAAAAACGAAGGGTTCGTTGTTTGTTCGACGCATGTCGGACCCCGAAATCCGACGATTTTTGGGATTCAAAAAAAAGAATTACTTTTGTGCCGGTATTTTAGAAAAATTAAATGTTCGTATATGTTGGATACATTAGTTAACAGGACAGCAATTAAGATTTTTGCGATTACAATAATCGTCATTGTAACCGGTTGTGCAGGAGGGCAATCGAAAGGTTTCGAAACCTCCGATAAATTTTCGCTTTTGTGGGAAATCACAGGTAACGGCACACAAAAACCATCGTATCTGTATGGAACGATACATATCTATGATTCAAGCATTTTCAAGATTCCGCAGGAAGTTTACACAGCCATAGATCTTTGTGATAATTTTGCTTTGGAAGTCGATTTAAACAACATCGACCAGGGAAAAGTACTTCAAAGAGTTATGATAAATGATCCCGACAGTACCCTCGACAAACTCCTTGAACCCGAAATATATGCCGAAATACAAAAGATTCCTTTCATCAAAATGATGGGCGAAGCAGTAAATATGATGAAACCGTTTTATATTCAGCAATATATCCTGATAGAAAATCCTTTGACAATGCAGTCTGTCGAACTGAATTTGAACAGTCATGCAAAAAATAAATCAAAGAACATACTTGGAATCGAAACTGTCGACGAACAGTTTGACATGATTGACGCTATTTCATTGTCGGAACAGGCTCAGGGAATTAAGGACGTTTACGACTACTGTAAACGGGAAAATCTCGGATTCGCCGAAGCAGGCAATAAGATGTTCACCACCATACAGATTACGTATAAAGAACAGGATTTTGAGAGGCTTGCCAATCTTGAAGAAGAATTTAAAATGACCTCAAATTCTTCTGTTTCCGATTCGGCGATCATCGGAAAACGAAATCTCAATATGGCAAACAGGATCGACAATTTTATCAAACAGGATAAAACTCTGTTTGTTGCGGTTGGCGCAATGCATCTCCCCGATTACAAAAATTTGCGCGGAGTAGTCGCTATTCTGAAAGAAAAAGGATACAGCCTGCGACCTGTTTTAATTGATTTGACAAAGTAATTGAAATATTTCCGTATGAAGGTATTGATAGTTGAAGACGAAACAGTTGCATACACAAATCTGAAACAAATTATTTCCGAAATCGATCCGGAAATTGAAGTCATCGGCAACACGGAGAGCGTGAAGCAAACCGTCAATAAATTGCAGAAAACAGCAAATTTACCTGACCTGATTTTCATGGATATACATCTTTCAGACGGTTCGGCTTTTAATATTTTAAATCTGATTACAGTCGAAATTCCTATTGTTTTCACCACTGCCTACGACGAATATGCTATCGAAGCGTTCAAAGTTAACAGTATCGACTATTTGCTGAAACCAATAGAGGTCGAAGAGGTCCGGCGGGCATTGGAAAAATTCAAGAGATTAAATAAACAGGATATTGTACAATATTTGAACGAGTTACCCAAACTGATACCGCAACAGGATAAATATCCCGAAAAAATACTTATCCCTATAAACGACAAACTGATACCTGTTGCATTAGACAGTATATCATGTTTTTATACTACAGACGAAAAAACTACGGTTATTTTGAAAGGCGGGAAAAATTATCCGTACAAAAAAACGCTCGACAGCATCGCTCAATCGTTGAATCCGAAATATTTTCACCGTGTCAATAAGCAACACATTGTGTCAAAAGCAAGTATAGTCAATATCACGATTTGGTTCGACAGTCGCCTGCTGATAACGCTCGATACGGAAACACCTGAACGTATTTTCGTTAGCAAAAACAAAGCCGCCGAATTTAAACAATGGATGATATTGTAAATTTTAGATATGAATAGAATAATAATCATTTGTTTATCTGTATTTTTATACGGATGTGCGCCGAAAACAGCGGAGAAAAACCGTAACACTTTTTCCGAATACGAGATTTACAAACCCAAATATGCTCATGGATTTTCGTTGTATCGTTCCGGTGACACGACTGTTCTCAAAGTTACCGATCCCTGGCAATTTGCTTCGGATGTGGAGTTTAATTACTTTCTCACTCCCAATGCTTCGCCGAATGCGCTTAACGAAATAAAAATCCCTGTAACAAAGGCTGTTTGCATGTCCACAACGCATGTGGCTTTTATTTCTGCTTTAGACAGAATAACATCAATATCAGGCGTGTCGGGGCTCAGACATGTGTCTGATTCTGCCGTGATTGCGATGAGTAAGGAAAACAAAGTCGTAGATGTCGGTTACGATTCGAATCTGTCGTACGAACTTGTCTTTTCACTGATGCCCGACGTTGTGTTTGCGTATGGCGTGAAAGGCGAATTTGCCACTATCGAAAAAAAGTTGAACGAACTTGGCGTAAAAGTCGTGTATTTCGGCGAATATATGGAAGATACGCCTCTGGGAAAAGCCGAATGGATAGTGGCAATGTCGGCATTTTTCGGTGAACAGCAGTGTGCCGTAAAAATTTTTGAACAGATAGAATCAAACTATATCAACACGGCAAAATTGTTGAACAATATTGATTATAAGCCCAAAGTAATGTTTAACGTCCCGTATAAAGACACATGGTATTTGCCCGGTACCAATAGTTATATGGTGAAATTCGTCAACGACGCCGGCGCTGAATATATCTATCCGGCTAACAAAGGCCGTAACAGTCTGCCAATGAGCATCGAAAAAGCATACAGCATCGCTCACACCGCCGATTTCTGGCTTATCGGAAACACTTCAAAATCACTCGACGACCTGAAAAATACTGATCCAAGAATGTCCGAAATCCCGGCATTTAAAAACAAAAAGGTATTCAACAGCAATCTGCGCGCAAACGACTATGGCGACGATTTTTGGGAATCGGGAATAGTCAAACCGGATATTATCCTAAAGGATCTGATTAAAATATTTCACTCGGAACTTTTGCCTTATCACGAATTTTATTATTACAGACACTTGAAGTAATTTTTTGCCCACAAATTAATCAACGGATTGCATTACTGCATTCGTAATAATGTTTTCGTAAATGATATATTTTCAGTCGATTATAATCACATCGACGACCATCACTGCGAACACAATATTTGTTCAACTCGCCGATTTTTTTTATGTAAATAAATATCATCTCTGACCACAGCACGTTAATAATGATGCCGATTTCTCGGCAAATGGGTGTACTTTTTATCCATAGATTACACACATAAGTCCGAAATCTGTGAATAAAAAGGGAATTTTGTCGTACACCCCACTATTTACGTCTTTGTTTTTGATTGTAAAAAATATTACGGTCCGAACAACAATTGATGCCCAAAATACGTTATTGATGTGGGAAAAAAAGAGAGAAAGAGTACAAAGGACGCAAAGATTGTTTCTTTTGCCCCTTCGGTAAATCCCGCAGATGCCTTCCTAACAAACAGGGAACTGCGGGACTTTACTGTTTTGTACAAAAA
>JAITKY010000093.1 GCA_031278135.1 Prevotellaceae bacterium
ATGTCTCGGTGTTATCTTGCAATGTCTCGGTGTTATTTTGCAATGTCTCGGTGTTTCTTCTTGCAACGTCTCGATGTTAAACACCGTATCTTCGCAAAAAAACAGATGAATCAAATCTGTGAACATCTGTGAACATCTGTGGATAAAAGGATCCACAGATTTACACAGATTGTCACAGATGAATCAAATCTGTGAATATCTGTGAACATCTGTGGATAAAAGGATCCACAGATTTACACAGATTTACACAGATGAATCAAATCTGTGAATATCTGTGAATATCTGTGAACATCTGTGGATAAAAGGATCCACAGATTTACACAGATTTACACAGATGAATCAAATCTGTGAACATCTATGGACATCTGTGGATAAAAGGATCCACAGATTTACACAGATTGTCACAGATGAATCAAATCTGTGAACATCTGTGGATAAAAAAATATAATCCACAGATTATACAAATCTGGGCAAAGGGCATTTTGTCGTACACCCTTATTAACATTATTCTTCTTCGTTTAAGCAATATCTTTTAATTACCGAATATGCGTCTTTGACACCCATTTCGCCGGATTTGCTTATGTCGATACATCCTTTTTCGGTGTCTCTCAAATAGATTGATACTAATCCACGATTGAAATATGCTTCTGCGAAATATGGATACTGTTTAATTGCTTTTGTGTATGCTTCGATTGCTTCGGGCATTTTGTCCGACAGACATAGAAGATTTCCGCGATTATAATACAGATAAGCGAAATCGGGATTCAACGATTCAATTTTATTCAGATCGTTGAGCGCTTCCTCATAGTCGTAAACATGCCGGTTGATTGCGTTTGTCGAACTCACGACATTACCTTCGAGATTTAATTTCGGTATGGAATTTTCGATATTTGCAATATAGTTAATCATTTCGCTTTGGACTGTGCTCCGGTTGAGGTAGAAAAAAATATTTGATGGATCGAGCGATATTGCTTTGTTATAATTGTTTATAGCGTTCGAAAACTCCTGAACCTGCGCCTGCGACATTCCTTTGATAAAATAACCTAATGCTTTAATTTTATTGTCATTGCTCCTGACAAGAATTTCAAATACGGCATTCATTTTGTTGATGACAGTATCGTATATCTCACCGTTTTGGTTTGACAATACCACATTTTGCAGATTTTTGTTCTTCAAAAAGTCGTCTATCAACGGGAAGAAATATTGTTTATCCAGGGCAAGTATCGATTTCGACACTCCTTCGGTTAACTTGAACAAAGGTTGAAGCATGAGAGCGATATTCCTGTTCTCTAAACGATTGCTGAATGTTTTTTTCGTGAAATCGGCATCTAAAGCGAGCAGTCTGTTGAAGGTTTTGCTTGTGTCGGCAAATATCGAGAATGTACTGTCGGACGCTTCCTTACGGAACTGGGTGATTTTTTGTTGTGCAATATCATAATCTTTACGTGCGCCTTCGTAGTCGCCGATTTGATTTTTCGCTATCGAACGGTTCATATACGCCGTAGCAAAGTCGGAATACAGTTCGATTGCTTTGGTATAGTCCATAATAGCAGCATAATAGTCGTTCAATTCGATTTCGACGGCAGCGCGATTAAAGTAAACCAGCACATTGTCGGGGTTGATATCCATCACATGTCCGTAATCGTCAAGCGCATTGTTATAGTCGCCTGTCTGGGAACGTATAAGCGCCCGATTGTAGTAACTGAGAGCATTATACGGGTCTAAAGCGATGACTTTTGTCAAATCGTTTATAGCGCCGTTGTAATCGTCCAAAGCATACTTTACCAACGCCCTGCTGAAATACACGAACGAACTTGTCGAATCGAGCCAGATTGCCTGATCAAGATCTTTCATTGCCTTCCAATTTTCGTTTTGAAGAGCGTAGATGCGCGCTCTGCGGATATATCCATTAGGGTCTAAAGTATTAAAATATATTGCTTTATTATAATCTTCCAAAGCCATGACCGTATCTTTGCTCATCAAATACGCCGTTCCTCTGTTAACTAAAGCATCACTCGAATTAGGCTCATAACGCAAAAAGATATTGAAATCCTCAATTGATTTGTCAAACTTTTGCGACATCAGGTAGGTTATACCCCTCGAAAAATGAATTCCTGTATTGTCGGGACGTAAATTCATGGCGGTTTCATAATCCTTCATTGCCTCATCGAAACGGTTTAACTGCGAAAATGTTATCGCACGATAATGATACGCTTGAGTATAAACAGGATTGATATCTATGGCTTTATTAAAATCCTGCAATGCCCCGATATAGTCGTTAAGGTTATACTTGGCTATTCCTCTGAAAAAGTATCCGTCATACAAACTGCTATCAGCCTGAATAAGAATACTAAAATCAGTAATAGCATACGCATATCGCGAATTTATCAGATGATCGCGCCCTCTGCTAAAATAATAATATTTATCGTACTGCGCATAAGAATAAGTATTTACAGCAAGAAACAGTATCAATATAATATTCTTAACAATGCTTTTCAATCTATATTTATCCATTTATCACAAAAAAAATTCGTACAAAAATAATACAAATTAATCAGTAAACAGATATTTTATTTCCCAAAACGAATTAAAATTTTCATTACCGGAATATTGATCCGGCGTAATTATCCGATTCTCTGAAAGTAAGCCGGATTCATAAACTTCAATTCGGACACAAATATTAGCATGGAAAATCAATATAAAAAGATACTTTTCGTAACTTTTTTATGTCTGTTTTTCCAAAAAATCGAATATTTGGAACTCTTTTGCCGACAATACAAGAATGCTATTACCGAAATATATTCTCTCGCATTTTTAAGAAAAACATATTACCGAAATTCGTTCTTACCCATTCGTTTTTTTTCCGTTATCGTCATAAATCTTTGATTCTAAATAACTGAACGAAGAATCTGCTTTGATTTTGATACGGCATTTATATTGGAAACACCATTTCAGTCTCAACGAAGGAAATCCTTGTTTCAGATAAGCGGCGACATACGGATGCACTGCCACAGTCAGGCGTTTATCTTTTGCTTTACTGACAAAATACGCAATCTGACTCTTTAACTGACTGTCGAACACAACACTCGGAGAAATATGCCCCGACCCGTGACAAGTCGGACATGTTTCGTCGTTCTTGATATTCAGTTCGGGACGAACTCGTTGACGAGTGATTTGCATAAGCCCGAACTTGGTCAAAGGCAGGATATTGTGTTTTGCCCTGTCGTTTTCCATCAGTTTCTGTATTTTATTGTACAGCAACGATTTGTTTTCGGAATTATGCATGTCGATAAAATCGATGACAATTATTCCTCCTATATCGCGGACTCGGAGTTGCCGTGCTATTTCCTCCGCCGCCAGAAGATTCACTTCAAGAGCGTGCGTTTCCTGACTGTTGCCGGATTTCATTCTTATTCCGCTGTTTACATCAATAACATGTAGCGCTTCGGTGTGTTCAATTATCATGTATGCACCCGATTTTAGAGATACAACACGTCCAAATATGCTTTTTATCTGTTTCGCAACACCATAATGCTCAAAAATCCCTACTTTTCCTCTGTAGAGTTTTACAATTTTCTCTTTTTCAGGCTCAATGTTTGTTATGAAGCCCTTAATCTCGTTATAGACCGATTGATTGTTAACATAAATATTGTTAAACGAGCCATTTAGCATATCGCGCAAAATGGCTGAGGTACGATTTATTTCCCGTATCAACAATTCGGGTTTCTTGAATGTCTTCAGTTTTTTGCAACATTCGTCCCATCGTCCAATCAGCGACGACAGTTCGTCCTTTAAAATTTCTCCACTCTTCCCCTCGGCGGCTGTTCTTACAATTGCCCCATAATTAGGCGGAAGTTCACTTTTAATCAATCGTCTTAATCGTTTTTTCTCTTCGTTCGAAGAGATTTTCTGAGAAATTGAAATTTTATCCGAAAAGGGTATCAGCACCATATTTCTTCCTGCAATCGAGATTTCGGAAGTCAGCCGTGGACCCTTTGTCGAAATAGCCTCTTTGACAATCTGCACCATTATTGGTTGCCCCTGTTTCAAAAAAGAAGTTATTTTGCCTTCTTTTTCAAGAGGTTCTGCCATTTTTGCTTTTGTAAAAGACTGCTTTTTGGCATTTGAAGTGTTATGAGTAACAAAATTATTCAACGACTGAAAGTGATATCCCAAATCCAGATAGTGAATAAAAGCATCTTTATCATGCCCTATGTCCACAAATGCGGCATTCAATGATGGCATGATTTTCTTAACTTTACCCAGATAAACATCAGCAACGGAAAAATCGCCGCTCGTAATAGTATCTCTACTCAGTTCAACTATTTTCTTGTTTTCGAGTAATGCAATCGAAATACCGGAGGAAGCTACATCGATAACTAACTCCCTGTTAACCATAATACAAAATTTAAATTTCCATTTTACTACAAATATTAAGACAAAACCCAAAGACCTCCCACAGAGGTCCTTAGGTCCGCCTTTTTCAACTCAATTCGGCGACGAAGACTATTTCCTCTTTTTATGCCGGTTCTTACGCAAGCGCTTCTTACGTTTATGAGTTGCCATTTTATGTCTCTTTCTTTTCTTTCCGCTTGGCATAAGGCTTATTTTTTAACTGTTCCTTTAACCTTGGATACGAAAACCTTTGCAGGCTTAAAAGCAGGGATAAAATGTTCTGGAATAATAAGAGTAGTATTCTTAGAAATGTTACGTGCCGTTTTTTGGGCTCGTTTTTTAACGATAAAACTTCCGAATCCGCGAAGATACACGTTTTCATTTTTTGCCAATGAAGATTTTACCGACTCCATGAATGCTTCTACAGTCTTTTGAACCGTAACCTTCTCTACGCCTGTGCTTTTAGAGACTTCGTTTACAATATCAGCTTTAGTCATGATAATAAAATTTATAAAATTTATAATACAAGTTAAACATTATTTTATGTGTGCAAAGATAATACTTTTTAATATATTGCAATACAATTTTTTCAAAAAAAATTTAAATTATCCTTATGAATGTCAAAAATTTATTGCTATATATCTGTTAAAGAACATTTTACTGCTGAAAAATTTTTTTTTCATTTTTCGCTTTTTTTTCAAAAAAATCATTCTAAAATTTGAATCGACTGTCGATTTCTTTCAAAAAACGACGTTTTTTTCGTGCTTTCGAACTGAAATCGCGGTATGCCGGACAATCAACATCTTTGGGAACAGACCGGTTCAGATGCCACGAAATGAAAATCTCGTGTGTCCCAAATTCTGAGATCCGCGCAAGTTCTCTTACGGCATAATCGAACGAATAGCCGAGCCTTAAATGCGGTGTCAACGATATTCCCGCCAAAGCGGCAAACTGTCCATGAAAACGCCATAAGCCTCCAACCCAGTATTTGTCGTTATATGAAGCTGTTATCTTCGATTTTTTGAAGTAGAAAAACGCTCCTGCTTCAAAACGGTTGTAATGGTCGCGATAAACGTGTGATGCTGCCGGTTCAACCGTTATATTCAGCATGTTAAGTTTGGCAGATGCATACGACCAGATATTCATCGAGTACTCCTTAAAATAAGGAGATGCGATTTTTGGTCCAAGATGCCGTATCGCCGCCCCGATTTTTACCGGACCTTTGATCTCAATCCCGAAATCGAAATCAGGTTTGCTTTCCGATATATTGGCAAAGTATAACTCTCTGTCGGTCAAATCGTCAACCAATGCGCCCGAAGCGTCTTGATTTCTGTTTAGCAACGACGCTGAAATCCCGAACGAAAGTAGCGACTGCGCAAATACCGGAATATAATACGCATACGATACACGCGCTACATAAGTGTTTGTGAACCCAATCTGATCGCCCGTAACCGACAGTCCTACAGCGGAATTGAAACTGTTAAGATATGAATCGAAACTAATGGCTTCCGTAGTGGGCGCACCTTCCAATCCGACCCATTGCACTCGTCCATGCATAAATACGGATGTTGTAAACGTATTTCCCGTGGCGGCGGGATTGTATAAGGCTTCGTTGAAATGACGCTGTGAAAGGTCAAAATCACTTTGAGCCGTACAATATCCTCCGCAACTTAATAATAAGCCTATTATCAACATTTTATATCTATATATGGCGTTATCCGACATAACTGAATCTGTAGCAGTAAAATTACACTATATAAGTAAGTTTAACAATTAAAGATTCTCCAAAGTTGTTGTCAAAAAATTCCACCATTTTTCTACCGATGCGATATTCACTTTTCGTCGGGAGAATGGGGATAACGTATTGTCGGACCGCATGATATCATATCCCATTCGGGATAGATTCCTCCAAGCAATCCACATTCCAGGCCTGCGTGAATGGCTTTCACTGCGGGTTCAACGCCATACATGTCGCTGTATATCTTTTTCATTTTCGAAAGAATCAGCGAATCGGGATTGGGATTCCATCCCGGATAACTTCCTGAAAATACGCTCTCTGCGCCTGCCAAAGTAAACACGGATTCCTCCATCGAAGCCAAATTTTCCTTAGCCGAATCGACCGAACTGCGTATCAGGCACGAAATTTTGATTTCTCCATTTTCGGATTTGACAATTGCAAGATTCGTCGATGTCTCGACCAGACCAGAAACAGTGTTGCTCATACGTATAACCGCATTGGGACAGGCATTTATGGCGTTAATCAGTCGCAACTGCACATCTTTTTCGATGATTGTGTTTGTCGGCTCTGTTGTTTCCAAAACGATTTTCAATTCTGGTTCTGTCGTTTGCAACTCGGCCTTTACAAGTTTTTCGATGTTGGAAACAGCCAACGCAAGCGCCGCCGTTTTATTCGAAGGTACGACTACTATTGCAAAAGCATCACGCGGGATAGCATTCCGGGCGTTTCCTCCTTCGACATGCGACAAATACACATCATTTGCAATAGACTTTAACACACGGAATAACACCTTGTTAGCGTTTCCGCGACCAAGAATTATGTCGATTCCCGAATGACCGCCTTTCATGTTTGTGACGGAAATCTTATATGTCTCGCCGACAGGGGCTTGTTGTCCGGCATACTTAAACGTAAAGGTAGCGTCAAGTCCGCCGGCGCAACCAACGTAAAGTTCGCCTTCGTCCTCCGAATCCAGATTAATCAGTATCTTACCTTTTAATAATCCCGGTTTCAGGTTTTGTGCTCCGACCATTCCTTTTTCTTCATTGATGGTAAACAAAGCCTCTATTGGTCCGTGTTTCAGGGTTTTAGATTCGAGAATAGCCATAGTGGCAGCCACTCCGATACCATTGTCAGCGCCAAGTGTCGTACCATCGGCAGTAACCCAATCGCTATCAATATAGGCGATTATAGGATCATTTTCGAAATCGTGTTCTTTTTCTTTGTTCTGTTGCGGAACCATGTCGAGATGTGTTTGGAGAATTACACCGGGAATATTTTCTCTGTCCGGTGTAGCCGGTTTGCGGATGATAACATTGCCGACTTCATCTTTGGATGTTTCCAATCCAAGTTTTTTGCCGAAGTTATAGACGAAATCAACCGCTTTTTGTTCTGCTTCCGAAGGTCGCGGAACCTGTGTGAGATCATAAAAATGTCTCCACACTTCATTGGGTTTCAATTCTTTAATATCTTTATTCATATCAATAATTTATATGTTTATAATACTCGAATAAAATGCAAAGGTAAGTAAACATCGAATAATTTACATTAATAAAAGTTAATTTATACTAAAAGAAATTGATTAATTGCTTTATTGCTGATAATCCGCATATTACTGTCCAAAGATAAATGGTTACAGGTTATCTGTCCTTTTGTTTACATTTGTAAACAAAAGAGTGATAAAATCAATGTTCGAAATTGTGTAATCTGAAAAAATTGTGTAATCTGAAAATTTAATTTAATTTATGTGTTCATGAAAAAGTGTTATCTTTGCCCTCAATTAGAATCATAATAATGATAAAAAAAGGTATTATATTATTAATTATAAGCGGATTATTGTGAATAATTTATTAAATGAAACAGGAAACAGAGAATTGGAAAAATGCCTGAACGGAGAGTGGTATGATTGTCATGCTCAAATATTTGTGGAATTAAAGGCGAAAACTCGAAAGTTGTTATCACAGTATAACGCATTACCGTACAATGATAATAGTGCAAGATATAGTCTTTTGAAAAAAATGCTCGGTAGCGTCGGCACGAATGTTTCTGTGGGCAACCCTTTTATATGCGACTATGGACAAAATATTCATATTGGCGACAATGTATCTGTAAATATGAATTGTACATTTGTGGATTGTAATAAAATAACAATAGAAAATAACGTATTGATTGCTTCTAATGTGCAGATATATACTGCTGCTCATCCCATTGAATTAAATGATAGATTAACACCGAATTGGAGCGAAGGAAACCCTGAATATTTTTGCCGTACTTTTGCTCTTCCGGTTACCATAGAA
>JAITKY010000134.1 GCA_031278135.1 Prevotellaceae bacterium
ATCCGATGGACAGGATCTTTGGGTGACAACAGTACGAAGTTTGGCTTATTAGCCTACAAAGTTACTGTTACCGATAGCGGGAAACTGAAAGTCGTAGATCATGTATCTCCTACTTGGAATATCTGGTTCATTTTGTTTAGCAACAAAGAAACGGCAGATCAAGGAAACTGGCCGAACAATGTACTTAGCGAGGGTGATGGAACGATAGAATATGATGTGACGCCCGGAACGTATTACGTATTTGGCGTATTGAATACATGGTATGATGATATTGCTCCATTAACGACCATTGATTATAATATCGAAATTACATGTAATTAAGTTTCCGGATTAAAAACGGATGTTAAAAAAAATCTCCGGACAGGCTTTCGGATGCTTTCGCAAAAGTCCACAAGACGACGTTGAAAGAGTTCCAATCCGTCCGGAGTTTTTTTTTTATCCATTACTGCAAGGGGGTATACGAGCCTGTGTGGCATAATGGAGCTAATGTCACAATATATAACAGATTAATAAGAATAAATAATAATATGTGTCTATGCAGTTTTTGGATTAGTCGGACTTTATTTTTCAAGCCGGTCGTCGTTATGCCACAAAAAATGATATTATGGAATGCAACTACGAACAATACCGAAAGTTAATCTCTTACAATTACTTGATTTATCGATTTTTAGCGAAAAAAAATATTAATAATTAAAAATTATACTAATTTTGCCGCCTTAAAAATGTAGATGAATATGAGCAATTCTGCTTTACTTCTTGTGGTTCTGATTACGGCTGTATTTATGGTGGGAGCTGCGCTGATTCTCGCCAAAATGTTTGCGCCACATTCACAGAACCCTTTAAAAGGAGATCCTTACGAATGTGGGATTCCAACACGTGGCGCCTCGTGGATGCAGTTTCGCGTAGGTTATTATCTATTTGCCATTCTTTATCTGATATTTGATGTTGAAACCGTGTTGCTGTTTCCATGGGCTACGGTGGTTAAAGACTTGGGTTTTAACGGATTGGTTTGCGTCAGTTTTTTTCTGGTAATATTGACGCTTGGACTGGCTTATGCGTGGAAAAAAGGAGCGTTGAAATGGAAGTAAAAGACATCAATATCCGCGACATGAAATACGAGGATTTCAATGATAACGAATACCTCGAACAATATGTTGACGAACTGAAAAAGAACGGAGTAAACGTCCTTGTCGGGAAAGTGAACGACCTGATAAACTGGGGACGCTCGAACTCCGTCTGGCCCCTGACGTTTGCTACAAGTTGCTGTGGGATAGAGTTTATGTGCGTTGGCGGAGCGCATACCGACTTTGCCCGTTTCGGGTGGGAAGTTTACCGTAACAGTCCCCGTCAGGCGGATGTTATCTTTGTTTTCGGGACAATCGTCCACAAGATGGCGCCCGTCTTGAAACGATTATACGATCAGTTAGCGGAACCGAAATATGTGATAGCTGTAGGCAGTTGCGCTATCGGCGGCGGTCCGTTCAAAAACTCGTATCATGTAGTTAAAGGAGTGAACGAGATTATTCCCGTTGACGTTTACGTACCCGGCTGTCCTCCCCGTCCCGACGCTATATTATATGGTATGATGCAGTTGTCGCGAAAAATAAAAGTACAGAACTTTTTCGGACTGACCGGACAATCGGAAAACGAATCTGTTGATAATAATCCTCAATCGGAAAAATCGGAAAATGAATATTAACGAGATTAACATACATACAGTCAGCGTGTCGATGGACAAAGCGTACGAAACCGCTGCGATGTTGCGTAACGACGAAAATTTCGATTTCCTTTTCGACATAGTTGGGATGGATTATGGCGACAGTCTTGGCGTAATCTACTATCTGTCACAGTCATCGAACCCGCAAAACATACTCTCACTTAAAACCGCGACCGACAATCGGGACAAACCGGAGCTTTTCTCCGTACACGACTTGTGGGATTCTGCAAACGTCTATGAACGTGAGATATATGATTTTTTCGGCATAAGGTTTATCAATCATCCCGACATGCGGCGTATATTTTTGCGTTCCGACTGGAAAGGATATCCTTTTCGCAGGGATTACGACGCCGACCCAACTATAAACCCTGTTCCACTGGATAATGAACGTCTCGAAGATATGGAAACATCGCCTTCGGTGTCGATGATTATGGGACAGGAAACCGAAAAAGTCCACACACTGTTTGACAATAACGAATATATCATCAATTTTGGACCTCAGCATCCAGCCACACACGGCGTTCTGCATCTGCGAATATCTCTCGACGGAGAGATTATCAGCAAGATAGACCCGAATTTCGGATATATCCATCGAGGAGTAGAAAAGATGTGCGAAAGTTACACTTATCCTCAGATTCTGCATCTTACGGACAGACTTGACTATTTGTCGGGGACAATTAACCGTCATGCATTTTGTCTGTGCTGCGAAAAAGCGCTCGAAATTGAAGCGCCGCAACGGGCAGTGTATATCCGCACCATCATAGACGAACTCACGAGGATCGCTTCGCATCTTATCGGCTGGGGCTCCATGTGTATGGACATGGGAGCCGTTACCGCCTTTATGTACGGACTGCGCGACCGCGAAAAAATCATGGATATTTTCGAAGAGACATCCGGTGGCCGTTTAATGGTTAACTACAACGTGATAGGCGGTGTTGCCGGCGATATTCATTCCAATTTTTGCAGGAAGGTGAAAGAATTCATCCCGTACATGCGTAAAATGTTGAAAGAACATCATTTGCTTTTCACAGGCAATCCTATCGCACGCGGAAGAATGAACGGCGTCGGATATCTGAGCAAGGCAAAAGCTATATCACTGGGCGCCACCGGTCCAAGCGGACGTGCTTCGGGCTGGCACAACGATATACGCAAAATAGAGCCATATTCGGCATACGATAAGGTTGATTTCGACGAAATTATACACGACGGCGGTATGACTTTCGATCGATATGTCATTCGTCTGGAAGAGATAGAACAGTCGTTACGCATTATCGAACAGTTGATTGACAATATCCCCGAAGGCGCCTGCAAAGAAAAGACAAAGGCGATAATCCGTTTGCCCGAAGGAGAATTTTTTCAACGTGTCGAAAACGCACGAGGACAGTTTGGCGTATATATCAACAGCAGAGGCGATAAAACTCCGTATCGTGTGAAATTCCGTTCACCGTCGCTGGTACTGGTAGGCGCTCTCAAAGAAATTGCGACCGCTCCGCGTACCAAAGTCGCCGATTTGATAATGCTCGGAGGTTCACTCGATTATGTAATTCCATGTATTGACAGATAAAAAATGAATTGAAAATGAGTGACAATCTAAATATTCTTTGGACTACAGGCGACAGGATTACATCGCCTAATATGTTGAGTATCGGACGAATTAGAGAGATTAGGCGTCGAAGTGCGATACATGGGCGAATCTCGTTAACTCAATATATAAAATCGGAATATGTTATTACAATTTAATATGTTTGTAATTGAAATTTTAAAAGAAATAAAATGAAAAAAGAGTCGCAATATATTGCATTTAAGGAAAATTGGAGAGATGAATTTCTGAAGATTCTATCGGCATTTGCCAATACTGCTGGAGGACATTTGTATGTTGGGATTCGTGACGACGGTAGTGTTTGCGGTATTAGTAAGACGACCAAACTGTTGGAAGATTTGCCGAATAAAATCACAAATATATTGGGTATTCAGGCAAATGTTTACGAACGAAAGAAAAATAATCTGAAATATATTGAAATAAAGATAGATAAAAGCCCTTATCCGGTTTCTTATAATGGCGGTTTTTACATCCGAAGTGGCAGTATAACCAGAGAATTGACAGGTAATACTTTACAACATTTTTTGCTGACAGCTAACAATATGACTTGGGACGAAATACCTGTTCCTGACGCTTCGTGGGACGAAATCGACGAGGATACAGTACGTTTGTTTATTAATAAAGCTGAGCAAACGAACCGTTTACCGCCGAATATCAAAGAAGATAACATTAAGGATTTGTTCGAACGGTTGAGTTTATCTAAAAATGGAGTGTTGACTCGGGCGGCTGTATTGCTTTTTTCAAAAATACCTACCCGATATTTTATGCTTGCAGTGTGCAAAATCGGCCGATTTCTCGGAAACAGTCATACTAATTTGAAGATGGATGACCTGATAGAATGTCCACTTTTCCGGATGCCCGACCGGATTATGGAAATACTGGAATCAAGATATATACAAACAGAATTTACGTACAAAGGATTACAGCGTATCCCTGTTTGGGAATATCCGGAAACAGCATTACGTGAGGCTATTATGAATGCAATCATACATCGCGATTATGGAGGCAATACTTTTTTCATCATTAAAGTTTTTGATAACAATATGGAAATATGGAATGAAGGTGAACTAATGGAACCTTTGGACATAAAATCATTGAAAAAACAGCATTTGTCACGTTTACGCAACAAGTTGATAGCAAATGTATTTTATCGTTCGGGATACATAGAATCGTGGGGACGAGGTACATTGAAAATGTTGGAAGATGCGCAAGCAGGTGAATATAAAGAGCCTGAATTTGAGAATTTTGAAGGTGGTATATTAGTCCGATTTGAAAGAAAGTTATTAAAAGAAGAAATAGCTGAAACAAAACAACAAATTTTGGATAGTACCAAAATCAAATATGCAGATGACATACTGAAATTGATTAAGGAACATCCGACAATTACAAATAAGGAAATGGCACAAAAACTCACTATGTCTGATAGAAATATAAGAAGAATTTTAATAGAACTCATAGATGCAAAAATAATAGTTAGAATTGGATCAAAAAGGTCTGGTAATTGGGTGATTATCGATGATGTTATAGAAATGTCACTTCAAAATGGATCAAATGATAAATAGATTAAAAAATATAGAAAAAATATAGAAAAAATATAGAAAAATATGGACAGTTAAAAGGGTGTTTCTCAGGATTATAATTAGTGCATTGTTGAAATGTCCTAAAAATGTCCTAAAAATGTCCTAAAAAAATGTCCTAAAAATGTCCTAAAAAATTTTTAGAGATTAAATGGATGTTATTGAATTAAAGATATAAAGTATATTAAAAAAGTGGTTAAATTATGATAATGCAGATAGATAAGATATTGCGTATATATTTGGGAGACACATGGGCGTTGCTTACGGAATTTGTTCTTATTGGCGTGGCGTTATTAACTGTGTATGCGGTGCTTGCGCTTATACTGATATATGCCGAGCGCAAGATTTGCGGATTTTTTCAATGCCGTATCGGACCGAACAGAGTTGGAAAGTGGGGTATTCTGCAATCTGTCGCCGACATGATTAAGATTTTACTTAAAGAGTTGATACACATCAATCGAGCCGACCATTTCTTGTTTCGTCTGGCATCGTTTGTTATTATTGCAGCTTCGATATGCACTTTTGCGGCTTTGCCGTTTGCCGATGGCGCTCATGTAATCGACTTTAACATAGGGATTTTCTATCTTATGGCAGTGTCGTCGCTTGGTGTTGTCGGGATTCTTATGGCGGGATGGTCGAGCAACAGCAAATACACTATGATTGGAGCCATGCGTAGTGGCGCTCAATTAATAAGTTACGAAATATCAGCCGGTTTATCCTTATTAACCATAGTAATTCTTTCGGGGACGATGCAAATATCGGAAATCGTTGCACAACAGTCGGAAATGTGGTTTATTTTCAAAGGTCACATTCCCGCATGTCTGGCGTTTTTGACCTATCTCATTGCAGGACACGCCGAAACCAATCGAGGTCCTTTCGACCTTCCCGAAGCCGAATCGGAACTGACAGCCGGATATCACACCGAATATTCCGGTATCCGGTTTGGATTCTTTTATCTCGCCGAATATCTTAATATGTTCATTATCGCCGGAATAGCAAGCACAATGTTTCTTGGCGGATGGATGCCATTACACATTCCGGGTTGGGAATTGTTCAATAACACAATGGATTACATTCCTTCGGTTGTATGGTTTTTCGGAAAAACATTTTTCTGCGTATTTCTTGCATTGTGGGTACGCTGGTCGTTTCCGCGCTTGAGGATTGACCAACTGCTGAATCTCGAATGGAAAATATTGATGCCTATATGTTTAATAAATTTAATACTGATGACTCTTGTTGTAGCGCTATAAAAAATGAAAAAGGAATTTAGATATATAAAAGAAATATTTACAGGCAGTTATCACTTGATTCAGGGCATGTATATCACGCTTTTGAATATGATACGCCCAAAAGTAACACAGCAATATCCCGAAAACAGAGGTAAAAAAGTATATCCCGAACGTTTTCGCGGGTTGCTGACCATGCCGCATAACGGACAAAATCAGCACAAATGTACCGCCTGCGGTATTTGCATGATGAATTGTCCTAACGGAACTATCAAAATTATAAGCAAAAACATTGAAATAGTGACGAATACAACTACTCCGGAAGGAGAAATAAAATCTGTCACAAAATCGAAAAAAGCGCTCGACAAATACATGTACGATTTAGGGAGTTGTATATTTTGCGCTCTTTGCACGTCTTCGTGTCCGCAAGATGCAATCGAATGGACAAATGTCTTCGAACACTCTGTGTTTACGAGAGATAAACTGTATAAACAGTTGAATAAAGAAGGATCGGAATTGATAACAAAAAATAAAGAATAATATGGGAACAACAGCCAATATGATAGTATTTTACATTTTAGGGACGTTGATAATTGTCTCGTCCGTACTTGCCGTTACATCGAAAAGAATGTTGAGAGCGGCGACCTATCTGCTTTTCGTACTGATAGGTACGGCAGGTTTGTATCTGTTGTTGAGCTACCACTTTCTTATGGGAGTGCAATTGGCGGTATATGCAGGAGGCATTCTTGTCCTTTTTATTTTTGCGATTTTACTGACGAGCGCAAAGGGCGACAAGTTTGAACCTCGTGATAAACAGAAAGTTTTGTACGGAATAATCGCCGCTTTGGCAGGTGTGACGGTTACTCTGTTCGTTACATTGAAATACAAGTTTTTATATCCTGACAATCCGACTATTGCAGGAGATAAAGAGATAAATATGAAAGAGATAGGACAGGCGCTTACAGGAACGGAAAAATATCAGTATCTCCTGCCGTTCGAGATTCTGGGAGTGTTGCTACTCGCCTGTGCCATAGGAGGTATATTAATTGCACGTAAAAGATAAGAAAATTTTGGAGATATGATACCAATGGAATATTATTTGATTATCAGCATGGTAATGTTTTTTGCGGGGATATACGGTTTTATCGCCCGCAAAAACCTGCTCGCCATCTTGATTTCTCTTGAGTTGATACTCAATTCGGTAGAAATTAATTTCAGCGTATTCAACCGCTATCTTTATCCGGAACATCTGGAAGGAATGTTTTTCAGTCTGTTCGGAATTGCTGTTTCGGCAGCGGAAACGGCGGTGGCTATCGCTATAATTATCAATGTATATCGAATCCGGCAGGATATTGATGTACGACATATTGATAAAATGAAAAATTAAAACGGAGGATTATGGAATTTACTTTATTGATATTGATTATCCCGCTTTTTATGTTTTTGTTTTTGGCATTGGCGGGACATAAATTGAAGCCGGGAATTGCCGGCGTTGCAGGGACCGTTGGAATGGCAGTGGTTACAGTATTGTCATATACAGCAGCTTACATTTATTTTTTCGATACGACCACGATTGACGGTATTTATCAGAAGATAACGCCGTTATCTGTTGAATGGCTGCGTTTTACCGATAGACTACATATCGACTTGGGGATTTTGCTTGACCCGATTTCGGTGATGATGCTGGTCGTTATAACCACCGTATCCCTTATGGTTCACCTCTATAGCATCGGATACATGCGCGGCGAAAAAGGTTTTCAACGGTATTACGCTTTTTTGTCGCTTTTCAGTTTTTCGATGCTGGGTTTGGTTGTTGCCACAAATATTTTTCAGATGTACATTTTCTGGGAACTTGTTGGCGTGTCCTCTTATTTGTTGATAGGATTTTACTATACAAAACCTTCGGCGGTTACAGCATCCAAAAAGGCTTTTATCGTAACCCGTTTTGCCGACCTCGGTTTTTTAGTCGGTATCCTGATATTGTCCTACTATACAGGCACATTCGATTTCGATTTGTTGACGGCGGATAAGGGCTCGCTGGTAATCAGTTCCACTGCCGGAGTTTCGTTTTTAGGAATCTCAGCGGTGACATGGGCTATGACTTTGATTTTCATGGGTGGAGCGGGAAAATCGGCAATGTTTCCCCTGCACATCTGGCTGCCGGACGCAATGGAAGGTCCGACGCCCGTTTCGGCTCTGATACACGCTGCTACAATGGTAGTTGCGGGAGTGTATTTAGTTGCAAGGCTGTTTCCTGTCTATTTCTTCGCCACACCCGAAACGCTGACTTTGATAGCATACACCGGCGCTTTCACTGCATTGTTTGCCGCAATTATCGCTATCACTCAGACGGATATAAAACGTGTGCTGGCATTTTCGACTATTTCGCAGATCGCATATATGATGGTCGCTCTGGGGGTCTCGAGTTTCGACGGACATGACGGGCTAGGATACATGGCTTCGATGTTTCACCTGTTTACGCATGCATTCTTCAAAGCCTTGCTGTTTCTCGGTGCAGGAGCGGTGATACACGCTGTTCACAGTAACGAAATTAGCGAAATGGGCGGACTGCGTAAGTATATGCCTGTCACCAGTATAACTTTCATGATTGCTTGTCTTGCCATTTCGGGAATACCTCCTTTTTCCGGATTTTTCAGTAAGGATGAGATACTTGCAGCGACACACCATCATGACATGGCATTATACATCGTATTATTGGTAGTCGCCGGACTTACTGCGTTTTACATGTTCCGATTGTATTTCGGGATTTTCCATGGCAAAGAACGCGAATATCATCACACGCCTCACGAGGCGCCATGGATTATGCTGGTTCCACTGGTGTTCCTTGCAGTGCTGTCGTGTGTTACGGGATTGATTCCTTTTTCGGAATTTGTGAGTGGCGACAGAAAACCGTTTGATTCTCACATCGATTGGAATATCGCCATTCAGGGAATAATTGTTGCTGTGACAGGAATAGTGTTTGCTTCGCTTTTATATCGGAAAAACAGCGAGAAACCTGCGAAAATCGCTGCCAAATTTGGAATTCTCTATACTGCCGCAGTTAAAAAATTCTATCTCGACGAAGTCTGGTTGTTTATCACAAAAAAAATGATTTTCAAATATATATCCACCCCAATAGCATGGTTCGACCGGTATGTTATCGACGGAACAATGAACTTGACAGGTCGTTCTACCGAAAAACTCGCATGGATTATACGTGATTTTCAGTCGGGAAAAGTACAGTCATACGCATGGATTTTCATTATCGGCGTTATGATTATTACGATATTGGCATTGTGCTTGTAAAAAAAGATTGTCTAACAAATTGTTAAAAATGAAAATTTAATATTTGTTTGTGTTTTCCGCCCATCAAACTGATTATTTCTGCATTTTCCTCACTGGTAATGAATAAATAATCGCTTTTAACGACTTTTACGCTTTCGAAAGTCCTTATCAGGATTCCCTCATCCTTTATCTTTTTATTGGAGTACACCGAATAACGCCGTTCATGGAGCGAAATCCTTGAGCCACAGATATTTTGTTTACGCAATTCTTCGTGTTGCTTCACTTTTCTTTTGTGACATTTGTCTACTGCTTTATTCAGATAACCCACACAATGAAACGGATCATGACAATGTAATGCTTCTGACAAATATGTCTTTGCTCCTTAATATATGGTTGCCACATATCGGTACATTTTTTTGCAGATAACGCTGATTTTAACGATTTACGTCGTTTTTTTTTGCATACTTTTTTCTCAATTGTCAATTATCAGTGATTTCAGTTTGTCGGGAGATATATTATTCTCGATTTTACCGTTTTCGACGTATGAAATACGTCCGGTTTCTTCGGACACGACAACGACGACAGCGTCGGTTATTTCGGTGATACCGAGCGCTGCCCGGTGGCGCATCCCGAAATACGCCGGAATATCCATGTTTTCGCTTGACGGTAAAACACATCGTACAGCATAGATTTTGTTATTCAAGATGATAACGGCTCCGTCGTGAAGAGGCGCATTCTTGAAAAAAATGCTTTCCAGAAGCCTGACACTGATATGTGCATCAATGATATCGCCTGTTTCCACGTATATATCCAACGAAGAGAGTTTGCCGATCACAATCAATGCGCCGGTATTTTTTTCTGCCATGTTAGCGCACGCGTCGGTGATAATCTGCGCCATGACAGTCTTTGATTTAGCGTTGTCCTTATTCGAAAAAAACCTGCGAAGAATCGAATTACGCGAACGGTTGATATAGGTTGTGCCGACATGCAGCAAAAAACGTCGTATCTCCTGTTGGAACAGGATGATAAGCGCAATCATGCCGACGCCTATAAACTGTCCGAGTATCATACTCATCAGTTCCATTTTCAGCGCTTTAACAAGCAAATAAACAACGTAAAACAGGATAATAGCAATGAAAATATTCAATGCTGCGGTGCCTTTTATCAATTTATATACCTGATAGAGGATAAGCGTTACCATCAGGATATCGAGTATATCGATAAACGAAAAATTTATAAAACCCATTATTCAAAATATTTTTTAACCTTGTTGAACACTTTTATTGTATCGGATGCTTCTTTCACATCGTGTACCCTCAAAATATTCGCTCCACGCTGTAAAACTAACATATTTCCGGCAATTGTGGCTGCCAACGATTCGTCCGGAGTAGCATTCAGCAGTTTACAGAACATCGACTTGCGCGATATACCCACAAGAACGGGCTGTTCGAGTATTTTGAACGCATCAAGTTTGGCAAGGAGTTCGTAGTTTCCGTCGAGCGTCTTTGCGAATCCGAATCCGGGGTCGATGATTATGTCGGTTACTCCGGCGTCGAGCAGTTGTTTCTTTTTTTGCACAAAATACGAAATTATTTCGGCGACAATGTCTTCGTAAGTACAGTTTTCATTATTTTGCATTGTTTTTGGAGTACCGCGCAAGTGCATTGCGATGAATGGCAATCCGGTTTTTCCGGCGTATGGAATCATCTGTGCATCAAAATCTCCCGCCGATATATCGTTCACAATGAAACATCCAAACTCCTCGTAGAGTTGTCGTACGATATTCGAACGGAAAGTATCCACAGAAATGAAAACGTCGGGAAAATGTTTTTTGACCAGAGCCATTGCCGGTCTTATCCTGCTATATTCTTCTTTTTCATCGATATCTACGGCGTCGGGACGTGACGAATATGCTCCGATATCGATAACCGTCCCGCCTTCGGCGACAATAGTTTCCGCTCGGTTAAGTATCTCTTTTTCATCCGACATACGGCTCTTTACATAGAACGAATCCGGTGTGACATTCAATATTCCCATAACCACAGGTGTCGATAAATCCAACAATTTGCCGCCACAATTTATTGTACTCTTTTTCTTAAAAATCATATAATGTATACGTATCAAATTTTTTACAAAAGTACTGTTTTTTTAAGAAAAACAGTTGAATTTCTGCATTGGTGGCTACAAAATCTGCGAGAATTTGCTAAAATTTGTGTTAGCGGGTGTTGAAAGGCGCTAAAATCCGTATAAAAATTAGACACAAAAAAATATTTTTTTGAATTATAATTCTCTGATACACAAATTTTCAATTGTAAGGTAGAAAATATTTTATCGATTTGTAACAAAAATATTTGTTTGATTAAAAAAAGAATTACTACATTTGCACCGTAAAAAACGGTAATGGTTATAAACTTATAAATTGATTAGAAATTGTATGTATATGAATTTGTTTTTCTCAAATTATTCACATTTGAACCAAGAGTTTGATTGGTTCGGTTTGGGCATTGCAGAAGAGTTTGATCATTGCAGAGAGAGAGAGAGAGAGAGAGAGAGAGAGAGAGAGAGTCAGTCAGTGACTGCGTTGGTCCCGGCACGACAGTCGACGGTCAGCCACAATACTTT
>JAITKY010000108.1 GCA_031278135.1 Prevotellaceae bacterium
CCCTGTATAAACGATTATATCTGTATTTCTGAATGTTAGATTTTTCTCCATTTTTGCAAAATGCTGATTGTCAAGATAACTTTTTTTTTACAATCGAAAATGTGCGCAATGTGGGGTAACTCCGATATTATTTTTCTGGGGGATGCGTTTGATGCATCTGATTTTCTCGCCCAATAGACAGGAGGCATTTAAAAGTGAACTTATAGGAGTTGTAATAAGTGGGTGTATCATGAGTGTTGGTTTATGGAATTTACATAGAAAAGTTGGTAAAAATCAAAAGAAAAAAGAGCCGGATAAAGAATAGTCAGTTATCAATAATATGCCTTACTTTCGTTGCGCTTATTATCAATTTTGAGCAGACGACACTTCTTTTCTCAATCAACATACGGCAAAAGGTGTGGTTATTAGCCCCCGATAATGATAATTATTACGCTGTTAGCGTGGAGTAATTGGGACAATTACTATAAATGGCAGATGACTGTTGAAAATATGCAAAAAGAAAAACACCGATATACATCTCAGTCCTAATTTTACAACATTTACTCTTTAGTGTACCCCTTTCTTTGGACAGAAATTAATACTTTTTTTAACAAATTTATTATAACATGTCTTCTATATAAAAGTATCGTTACCTGAATGGTGATTCCTGTGGAATCTGACTTTAATATTTTTGCATCCATCTTTTTTTATCTAAAATTTGGCACAAAGATAAGTGTTTTTTTTGTAATTCATTCACATCAAATTAAATTGGGCATCTCGGTCAGGATGATTGCCGCCTTTTATTTTTTACACCCCACTCTGTGGAACAGACAGGTCGCTTAACGGGCAATACAACATTTTGGAATGCTCCCAATGAATTTGAATCATTCCAAAGCATACGCCGTAAAAATACCGTCTTTTAATGTTCCCCATGTTGTTTCCCGCATATATTTTTCGAGATATCTTTTGATATATTTTTCTGTATCCTTGCAAATCAAGTCATTCTCGACATTAAACATATTGTAAATCACACTCAGTACACTTATTCGTGCGTACCGGCACATTTCGAGTGTCATCAAAGTATGGTTGATGCTTCCAAGTCGTGGCGTCGTCACAATGAATATCGGAAAACCTCGCTCCTTAATGTAGTCTAATGTAGTGTAATTTTCTGTCAGCGGTGTCATTATCCCTCCGGCGCATTCGACAAGCGTTATGTCGTATTTTTTCCTCAGAACAGCTGTCGCTCTTTGTATTTTTTCCAGATTGATACGGACTTTATCAATCTGTGCGGCAAGATATGGCGAGGCTGGATGCGACAATACAATTGGACAGGTTGTGCCGTCGAGATCTTCCGGCAAAAGTTCTGTCCCCATTATTTTTCGGTGAATCATGATATCTTCTGATATACCGCTGTTTCCCGTTTGAATCAGTTTTTGAGTAATTACACTGTTTCCTTCATCCGCAAATACCTTTGCAAGATAACCTGTTACGTAAGATTTACCAATATTGGTATCAATTCCTGTTACAAAAATTACTTTTCCAATCATTATTATTTTTTTTCTTTAAAACCAGATAAACCGGATTGTATGTTAATATTACTTTTGTTCCGTCTGAAAACATTTCATTGTATTTGTCACAAAATGACCGTAAACCGGATTGCGTTCTCATTATACCCGAACAGTTTGCATTTACGCCGGTTCTCCGAAAATGCGAAAGTATCTCGGTTGACGAATTGAATAGCACCGGTATTTCCTCTTCGGAGAGGTGCAATATTTCGAATCCCGATACAAATAAATCCCTCAAAGTCTCCAACGAAGGATATTCAAGTCCTGTTCCGGTTATTTTGCGTATTTCCTTAAGATTGTTTTTTCCGAATGAGGACAAAAACATGTAACCTCCCGTCGAAAGGCTTCGATGCGCTTTTTGAGCAAAAACATTAAGATTATCAAACCATTGCAGTGTTGATGAAGACATGATCAAATCCATTCCGTGTGGAAAATCAATCGACAGAGCATCGCCGCCGATAAACGTAAAATTATTTTTCGGAAACAGAGTATTTATCAGAAATTCAACCTTTTCGTTTATATCATTAAGATAATAATATGCATCGGTGAACAGAGGAACGATATTTTTAGTCAATAAGCCTGTGCCACAACCGATTTCGAACACTGTTTTCGGATTACAGGAGTATATTGCGGATATCAGAGCGGCGAGTTTCCCTGCGATTTCCTTTTGCGCATAAGCGTTATCATCGTAAGTATCTGTGCTTTTACCGAACTTATATTTTACTGAAGCGATGTTCATAACCGTTTATTTAAAAAAGGCTGTCTCTTCAAACAGCCTTTTCCGATAATTCTATATTCAATTTAATAAAAAAGTAATCATTCAAAGTTAGCTTTCGCCATCATTTTCTTGTAGTCGTCCATTGAGGCTACGATTAACTTGTCAAATTCTTTCAATCCTGTTCCCGCAGGTATCAGGTGTCCGCATATAACGCTCTCTTTCAGACCTTCGAGGGCATCGACTTTTCCTCTGATAGCCGCTTCGTTCAGCACTTTTGTCGTTTCCTGAAACGACGCTGCCGACAGGAAACTGTTGATTTGTAATGCCGCACGAGTGATTCCCTGAAGAACCTGATTTGATGTTGCGGGAATAGTAGCGCGAGCCGTAACGAGTTTTAAATCTTTACGTTTGAGTGTAGAATTTTCGTCGTTCAAGCGGCGGGAAGTGATAATTTGCCCTGGTTTAAATGTTGAAGAATTGCCGGCATCGACCACAACCTTTTTATCGTAAATCGAATCGTTTTCTTCCATGAAAACCCACTTATCGACCAACTGTTCCGGAAGGAATTTCGTATCGCCCGGATCGATAATCTCAACCTTGCGCATCATCTGACGTACAATCACTTCAAAATGTTTATCGTTGATTTTCACACCTTGAAGACGATATACTTCCTGTATTTCGTTTACAATATATTCCTGAACTTTCGTTGGTCCCTGAATTTGAAGGATATCCAGCGGAGTGATAGCGCCGTCGGAGAGAGGAATACCTGCTCGTACATAATCACCTTCCTGTACAAGTATTTGGCGTGAAAGCGGTACTAAATAAGTCCTTTCGTCTCCCATTTTCGACGTTACGGTTATCTCTCTGTGACCGCGTTTTACACGTCCCAACTTCACTTCGCCGTCGATTTCCGACACAACCGCCGGATTCGACGGGTTACGAGCCTCGAATAGTTCAGTCACACGGGGTAAACCTCCGGTGATATCACCTGTTTTACCCACAGCGCGAGGTATTTTCACCAAAATCTGACCTGTCTTGACCCATTCGCCTTCGTCGGTAACGACTAAGTGAGCGCCAACAGGCAAGTTATACTGTTTCAATTCGATACCGTTATTATCCATGATGGATATCGTCGGATTTTTTGTTTTGTCACGCGATTCGATAATCACTTTTTCGCGATAACCGGTAGTTTCGTCTGTTTCTTCACGATACGTGATGTTCTCGATGAGATTTCCGAACTGTACATTTCCCGTAAATTCCGTAATAATCAAAGCGTTGTATGGATCCCATTCGCAAATTAAATCACCTTTCTTAATAGAATCGCCGTTTTTGAAAAACAGGTTTGTTCCGTAAGGTAAACTGTGCGAATACAGCGAAATACCCGTATTATGGTCGATGATATGCAATTCTGCCAGACGTCCGATAACCACATCGACTTCACGGTTGCCATCGTCCTGTCGCACAACGGTCCGGAGTTCGTCAATCTGCAAACGTCCATCGTAACGAGCAACGACCTTGTTGTCCGATGCGATGTTCGACGCCGTACCTCCGACGTGGAAAGTACGCAATGTCAACTGAGTGCCGGGTTCACCGATCGACTGTGCGGCGATAACTCCCACCGCTTCGCCTTTTTGAACCATCGTTCCGGTAGCCAGACTTCGTCCGTAACATTTTGAGCAAACGCCTTTTTTCGATTCACAGGTAAGCACCGAGCGGATTTCAACCTGTTCGATTGGCGAATTTTGCAGGACAGTAGCAACGTCTTCGTTGATTTCGTCTCCGGCAGCGACAATCAATTCGCCTGTATTCGGATGATATATGTCATTCACCGATGTACGCCCTAAAACACGGTCGTACAGCGATTGAACTTCTTCCTCGTTATTTTTCATTGCCACGGCAACCAGCCCTCTCAGCGTTCCGCAGTCTTCTTCGGTGATAATCACGTCGTGAGATACGTCCACCAGACGGCGGGTTAAATATCCGGCATCGGCGGTCTTCAACGCTGTGTCGGCAAGACCTTTACGTGCTCCGTGTGTGGAGATAAAGTATTCCAGCACCGACAGCCCTTCCTTAAAGTTCGAAAGGATAGGGTTTTCGATGATTTGCGCTTCCGAAGAACCTGATTTTTGGGGTTTTGCCATAAGACCACGCATACCGGACAACTGCCGTATCTGCTCTTTCGAACCGCGGGCGCCGGAGTCAAGCATCATGAACACAGAGTTGAATCCCTGATTGTCGGATGTCAACTGTTTCATCAGTGTTTGAGTGAGTTTGGCGTTTGTATGCGTCCAGATGTCAATGATCTGATTATAACGTTCGTTGTTGGTTATGAAGCCCATGTTGTAGTTGTTCAACACTTCTTCGACTTCGGTGTAGCCCTGTTCCACTAACTGCGCTTTTTCGGCGGGAATGATCACGTCGTCAAGATTGAACGACAATCCGCCTTTGAATGCCATCGAATATCCCAATTCCTTTATGTCGTCGAGGAATTTGGCGGTTGCAGCGGTTCCGGTGGTTTTCATCACCTTACCGATAATATTGCGCAACGATTTTTTCGTCAATAACTCGTTGATATAGCCTACTTCTTTCGGAACGACGAGGTTAAACATGATACGTCCTACGGTTGTTTCGATCAATTCTTCTTTTTCGAGACCGTCTTTCTGAAAAACTTTTATCATTACTTTTACGACGGCATGTAATTCAACAGCCCTTTCGTTGTATGCAATTATCGCTTCTTCGGCGCCGTAGAAGATTAATCCTGAACCTTTTGCGTCGGCTTTTGCTTTGGTAATATAATAAAGCCCAAGCACCATGTCCTGTGATGGAACGGTAATTGGAGCGCCATTTGCGGGGTTCAGAATATTGTGAGCGCCAAGCATTAGGAGTTGCGCTTCGAGGATTGCAGCGTTTCCAAGCGGCAGATGTACAGCCATTTGATCGCCATCGAAGTCGGCATTGAATGCCGTACACGAAAGCGGATGTAACTGAATTGCTTTACCTTCTATCAGTTTTGGTTGAAATGCCTGAATACCAAGACGGTGAAGCGTAGGAGCGCGATTTAACAATACCGGATGCCCTTTCATCACATTTTCAAGTATATCCCAGACAACCGGGTCTTTGCGGTCAACTATTTTTTTTGCCGATTTAACGGTCTTAACAATCCCGCGTTCAATGAGTTTGCGAATAACAAACGGCTTATACAGTTCAGCTGCCATGTCTTTCGGCAAACCGCATTCGTGCATTTTCAGTTCGGGGCCTACGACGATAACCGAACGTGCCGAATAATCTACCCGTTTTCCCAACAGGTTTTGACGAAAACGTCCCGCTTTACCTTTCAAACTGTCGCTCAACGATTTCAACGCTCTATTGGCTTCTGTCTTGACGGCGTTCGATTTACGCGAATTGTCGAACAGCGAATCGACAGATTCCTGCAACATACGTTTTTCGTTACGTAAAATCACTTCCGGAGCTTTTATCTCTATCAGTCTTTTCAGACGATTGTTACGTATTATAACCCTGCGATACAAATCGTTAAGGTCGGATGTAGCAAAACGTCCGCCATCTAAAGGAACCAGTGGACGTAAATCGGGAGGAATCACGGGGATAACTTTCAATATCATCCATTCCGGTTTGTTGATGTCGCGAGCGGTACGGAATGTTTCGACTATATTAAGCCGTTTAAGTGCGTCTGCTTTACGTTGTTGCGAGGTTTCTTTGCTTGCCTTGTCTCTCAACGAATACGACAGTTCGTCCAGATTGAGCGATTGCAACAATGTGTAGATTGCTTCGGCGCCCATACCTGCAATAAATTTATTGGGGTCGGAATTATCAAGTAACTGATTATCTTTCGGAAGAGCATCGACTATCTGAATATATTCATCTTCCGTAAGGAGATCCAGCTGATTAATGCCATTTACACCTGCAACTCCCGGTTGGATAACGACATAACGTTCGTAATAAATAACCGCTTCCAGTTTTTTGGCAGGAATACCTAACAGATAAGCCAATTTATTGGGGGCTGAACGAAAATACCAGATGTGTGCCACGGGAACAACTAATGCTATGTGTCCCATTCGTTCACGACGTACTTTCTTTTCTGTCACCTCAACGCCACAACGGTCGCATACAATGCCGCGATAACGTATTCGTTTATATTTACCGCAGTGACATTCATAATCTTTAACAGGCCCGAATATCCGTTCACAGAACAAGCCGTCTCGTTCGGGTTTGTAGGTTCTGTAATTTATTGTCTCGGGTTTCGACACTTCCCCAAACGACTGTTCCAGAATCTCTTCGGGAGACGCCAGTGCAATGGTCATTTTGGTGAAGTTGCTTTTCAGCTTTGTTTCCTTCTTTAAAGCCATATTTTTATCCTATGTTGTTATATTTCAATTTTTTAACGCTATTTTCTTATACGATATAATACACTAAAATTAGCCCGCAAAATTAGTTATTATTTTTTAATTGCCAAAAAATATTTTTAATATTTTTATTATAATGCTGATTTTTAAGATGTTTCGATTGTGATTTTTTTTTGTAAAATGAGCGTCATTCCTCATTATTCATTGCTTCTTTTTGCTGTTCGCGCCAATCCGCTGAAAACTTCGTCCATGTTGGCGACGTCGAATTGATGTTTGAGATTGCTGGGTGTGTCCAACGCTTTTATTTTGCCATCAACCATTATTGAAACCCTGTTACAATATTCGGCTTCGTCCATGTAGTGAGTTGTAACAAAAATCGTTATCCCTCTTTCCGAAGCTTCGTATATCAGTTCCCAGAATTGACGGCGAGTTGCGGGATCGACACCTCCTGTCGGTTCGTCGAGGAAAACTATTTTCGGTTCGTGGAATATCGACACGGAGAAAGCAAGTTTCTGTTTCCATCCTAACGGTAAAGATTTTACGAGCATATTCCGTTCGTCTGCCAGTCCGAGCGTATGCAGCAACTGCTCTGTCTTTGAAGTGATTTCGTTCTTTTTCATTCCGTAGATTCCACCGAAAAGGCGAATATTTTCCCATACTTTAAGGTCTTCGTACAGAGAAAATTTTTGGCTCATGTATCCGATATTTTTTTTGATTTTTTCGGTTTCTTTGGCGATGTCGAAACCTGCAACCGATGCTTTGCCCGAAGTGGGCTTACTCAATCCGCAGAGCATACGCATTGCAGTTGTCTTGCCGGCGCCATTAGCCCCCAGAAAACCAAAGATTTCGCCTTTCTCCACATCAAACGAAATACAGTCCACCGCAATAAAAGCGCCGAATCGTTTAGTCAGTCTATCTACGTGAATGACAATCTCCCTGCTGTTGAAATCTTTTTCGCTCATGATTTTGCTAATTGCATGTAACAGTCTTCTATATTGGATTTTATCGGATATATCCTGATGTCGGTGTTTCCTTTTCCGGCAAGATATTCCGTCAATTCTTCGACAGAAAATCCTTCATCCACGGTAATATGGTGAACATCGCCGAAAGCAAATGAACTCCGGATAGACTTGTGTTCACGCAGATTTTTAAGTAGTTGGGGCATATTGTTTCCTTTCACTGCCCATAGAATTTCACTGTACGAAGCGATTATTCCCGCCGGCGAATCGATTTTCATAAACATGCCGTCTTTTATCAATGCAATACGGTCGCACAGAGTCGCTTCGTCCATGTAAGGCGTCGAGACAAGTATAGTGATATTCTGCTGTTTCAGTCGTTGCAACATCACCCACAATTCTTTGCGCGAAACGGGATCGACACCGGTTGTCGGTTCGTCAAGAAAAAGTACTTTAGGCTTGTGAATGAGCGCACAACACAATGCAAGTTTCTGTTTCATCCCGCCCGACAAAGCCCCTGCACGCCTTTTTCTGAACGGTTCTATCTGGATATAGATATCTTTCACAAGATGATAATTTTCTTCGATTGTAGTATTGAAAAGGGTTGCGAAAAAAACCAGATTCTCTTGCACTGTCATATCCTGATAAATAGAGAATCGTCCCGGCATATAACCGATGCAACGCCTGATTTCACGGTATTTATAAACGACATCGAGCCCTGCGACGCTTGCTTTGCCTTTGTCGGCGAGAATAAGCGTGGCCAAAATACGGAAAAGCGTGGTTTTTCCTGCTCCGTCGGGACCGATGATCCCGAAAATCTCGCCTTCCTCAACTTCAAGACTCACTGTTCGTAAGGCTTCCACATTCCCGTACTTTTTGGCAATATCTTCTACTATAACAGACTTCATCTAACTATTTTCCAATATAAAAAACGCATTAAAATTTTCGGCAAAGGTAATTGATTTTTTATGGTTACACAAAAAAAATCTCATTTAAAATAAAGTTTGTACCTTTGTCGCCGTAAAATATATCGATATGGAAATTAAAAATAATGCCGTTGGGATTGTAAAAGAATACGACAGTTTTGCTATATTTTCGTCAAAAGAATATGCCGAAGAATACAGACTGTCTTTGATTGAATTGCGAAAACAATCCTGTGAGAGATTTATTTCCGATTTTGTTATTGAAGTGTTGGCGGGCATTCGGATGCCGTCGATAATTTGTCTCACATGGTATAAGGACAAACCGACGCGTAATGCCGTTTGGGAAGAGTTTGTTAAACATCCCGACTGGCTGCGTATCAGGGAGATGAAAGAATACGTTTACACCGCAACCGACAATAAAAACCGTTTGTTGTCGCCGTTATCTTATTCGCAATTTTAACGACACAATATGCGGTATAAACTTTCGGAAATAGCCGAGATTCTTGGATGCGTATATGTTGGGAATGATGCTGTTATCAATCATATTTTTGTTGATAGCCGTAACTGCATCGACAGAATTGAGACGGCGCTGTTTGTCGCTATCAAAGGCGAACGGCACGACGGGCATGATTATATCGAGGAACTGTACGCAAAAGGTATACGTAACTTCATTGTAAACAGGAACTTCCCGCTAAAAAACATTGCCGGAGGTAATATTGTCGCTGTCGAAAATACTTTGAAAGCGATTCAGGATATTGCTGCAAATTACAGAGATACGTTTTCGTTTCCTGTGTTGGGGATAACCGGCAGCAATGGCAAAACCTGCATCAAAGAATGGATATATCAGATATTCCACAATACGAAAACTGTCAGTCGCAGTCCCAAAAGTTACAATTCGCAGACAGGAACGCCATTGTCTATCTTAATGGCCGACAGCGCTTCAGAACTCGGAATCTTCGAAGCGGGGATTTCGCTACCCGGCGAAATGAAACGTCTGGAAAAAATATTACATCCTGATACAGGGATATTTACCAACATCGGCGACGCTCATCAGGAGAATTTTACAGACATCGAACAGAAAATCGACGAAAAACTGCAATTGTTCGAAAAATCAAAACTGTTGATATATTGTTCGGACTACCACACTATACATAAAGCAATTACGGAATCGGAACACCGTTATTCGACGTTTACATGGGGATATGGCGACGAATGTAATTTGAAGATATTGAGTAAAACAAATTTTCTGAATAAAACTGTCATAAAAATCAGGATAAACGACAGTGAATTAACGGATAAAACCGGAGATGAAGCGGAGTTTGAAATTCCATTTTCCGATTCGGCTTCGTTAGAAAATGCTATGCACTGTATCGCTTTTTCGTTGACGGAAGGGCTTGACGTCAATCTGTTAAAAGCGAATTTGACGAATCTTGCGCCGGTTGCAATGCGTCTGGAATTGAAAGAGGGCATCAACAAATGCACGATAATCAACGATTCGTACAATTCGGACATTAACTCGCTCACGATTGCGCTGGATTTTCTGGACGGATTGACGCAGCACAGGAAAAAAACGCTGATTTTGTCCGACATCATGCAGAGCGAATCCGACGAAAAAAAACTCTATCAACAAGTATCTAAACTGCTTCAATCGAGAGGAATAAGCCGGTTTATCGGAATCGGAGAGGCTTTGGAGCGAAATGCCGGATATTTTGTTGCAAACTCGAACATCGCTGATTGCAAGTTTTATCACAATACCGACAAATTCCTGTCGCACTGCAATAAAGCCAATTTCAACAACGAAGCTGTTCTGTTGAAAGGCGGACGACAATTTCGGTTCGAGAGGATATCGCGATTACTGGAAATCCAAGTACATCAGACTGTTCTGGAAATCAACATGAATGCGATGATTAACAATCTGAATTATTTCAAATCGAAACTGAATGCCGGCGTGAAACTGATGGCTATGGTTAAGGCTTCATCGTACGGTCATGGCTCTTCGGAGATAGCGGCGTTATTGCAGTATCACAGAGTGGATTATCTGGCAGTGGCATACGCCGACGAAGGTGTTAATCTGCGTGAAACCGGAATTACGATGCCTGTCGTCGTTCTGAACACCGAACCCGATAATTTCGATATTATGATTGAGTATCAGCTCGAACCGGAAATATACAGCCTCAATTCGTTGATTACTTTTCTGAAAACCGCCTCGAGAATGGGAATCAACAATTATCCGGTACATGTAAAAGTCGACACGGGAATGCACCGGCTCGGTTTTGTCGAAAATGATTTGACTGGACTGTGTAATATGCTGAAAAACAGTCAAGAGGTCAAAGTCGCGTCTGTTTTTTCGCATCTTGCTGCATCCGACGAAAGTATACATGACGAGTTCACCGTCACGCAAATCGAACGATTCAAAGGATTCTGTAAATCACTGAAAAAAGGAATCGGATATTCTTTTGTTAGACATATATTAAACTCTTCGGGAATAGAGCGTTTTCCCGATGCTCAATTCGATATGGTACGGTTGGGTATTGGTCTGTACGGTGTTGGTATTGAGGAAAATCGTAAATATCTCGACAACGTCGGAACTCTTAGTAGTGCAATCGTGCAGATAAAACATGTCGACAAAGGCGAAACCATCGGTTACGGCAGACACGGCATCGCAATATCTCCAAAAACAATTGCCACAATCCCAATAGGATACGCCGACGGACTGAACAGAAAACTCAGCAACGGTAAAGGCTATTTCACGGTGAACGGAAAACCTGCTCCGATTATCGGTAATATTTGCATGGATGCCTGCATGATAGATGTCACCGATATC
>JAITKY010000254.1 GCA_031278135.1 Prevotellaceae bacterium
TGTATATCCTTGTTATTGCGGCTATACCCTCGTTTACCGTCATCTATATCGCAGTGACAAGATGGCTCGAAATGTATGTATATCGCATCTCGGTCTCGTGGACGGTTTTTGTGTTTATATTCGTCGCTCTGAATTGTTTGTTGATACTTACCGTCATCTATCAACTCGTGAAAACAGCGCGACTTAATCCGGCGCAAGTCGTGAAATCGGATAATTAGTAAGATAAATCTAAAAATCGTTAAAAATCGTGAGTAATTTTGCACATTCAAATAAAAGATTTACCTTTGCCGAAAAATAATTGGTTATGTCACGACAAGAATATGCAAAATCGTTTCGGGATGCAACGACAGGGAAAAAGATAAGATATGCGATAGCGTCCGTTATATATATATTGTTTATCATTTGGTTACGGAGTCCGTTATGGTTGGTTGGGCTTTTAGTAATTTTCGATTTATATTTCACAAAGAAGGTGAAATGGGCGTTTTGGAAAAAACGTTATAAGGAAGGAGAAAAGCGAAATATTTTGTACGAATGGCTCGATGCAGGAATATTTGCTCTTATTGTGGCGACGATTGTACGCACTTTTTTTCTCGAAGCATACGTTATTCCGACTTCGTCGATGGAAAAGTCAATGTTAGTTGGCGATTATCTGTTTGTCAGCAAAGTAGCATACGGACCCAAAGTTCCGAATACACCATTAGCGATTCCACTTGTACACAATCAGACACCTTTGCTTAAGATCGAATCTTATTCGGAACTGATCACATTACCTTATAAACGACTTGCCGGTTTCGGAAAAATCAAACGTAACAATACAGTCGTGTTTAATTTTCCAAATGGCGATACAATCATCAAAAATCATCCCGAGTATATTGATTACCATCAGACTAAAAGAAGTATGGGCGAGAAACATTTCAACGAATGGATTCAACGCAATCGTTATGAACTTATAGCGCGTCCTGTTGATAAAAAAGACAATTACGTGAAACGTTGTGTAGCCATACCTGGCGATTCTTTACAAATCAAACACAGTAAGTTATATATCAATGGACAACCGGCGGAGACTTTTCCGGGACAGGAATATTCCTACACTGTCGTCCTGAAAGAACAGTTGAGCGACAAAGCGCTTTCACAGTTGGGACTGTCGATGGAAGATCTTCGAAATGCCGGTAAAAATCAAGGTGGATATTCCAATCTGGTTCTGACACAAAAGGCTTACGAAGCGTTAAAATCGTCGCCGTCTGTGGTTTCCATCACAAGAAACGAATCGTATGGCGACGACTGTTTCCCGTTTTCCGATAATTATCCTTGGACAATAGACAATTACGGTCCGCTATGGATTCCGACGAAAGGAGCAACAGTCGATATCGATACCGCAAATATCTGTTTGTATCAACGTATTATACAGGCTTACGAAGGAAATGCTTTAGCAATAAAAGACGGAAAAATATACATAAACGGCGTTCAAACTTCGACTTATACTTTCAAAATGGATTACTATTTCATGATGGGCGACAACAGACATGGCTCGTATGATTCGCGTATGTGGGGATTTGTTCCCGAAGACCATGTTGTTGGTAAACCGTCGTTTATATGGTTTTCGTCGAATAAAGATAAAAAGTTTCCAATGAACATCAGGTGGAAAAGAATGTTTAACAGTATAAAATAATAAAGTTATGAAAATATTGGCGTACATTTTGTTATTATGTTGTTTGACAGTGTTCAATCGTAACGTTTCCGCTCAAAGTAAGGATAACGGAACTGTCAAAAAATTTATCCGTGAAGGTAATAAAAATTATACGGAATCAGATTATTCGTCGGCAGAAACATCGTATAAGGATGCTTTGGACGAAAATCCGAGATCGTTTGTTGCGCGTTTCAATCTCGGAAACAGTTTATTCAAACAGGATAAATTCGACGAAGCAATTGAAGCATATGATAAACTTGCGAAAGATGAGAGCGTTAATTACAATATCGGCAATTCGTACCTCAAAAAGGAAGAATACGAAAAAGCAATAGAGGCGTATAAGAAAGAATTGCGCAAAAATCCTGCTGATATCGAAGCAAAATCAAATCTGACGTATGCAAAGAAAAAATTGCAGCAACAACAGGAACAGAATCAGGATAATAAAGACAATCAGCAGAATCAGGATAATAAAGATAATCAGCAGAATCAGGATAATAAAGATAATCAACAGAATCAGGATAATAAAGACAATCAACAGAATCAGGATAATAAAGACAATCAGGATAAAAATAAAGATAATAAGGACAACAAAGATAATAAAAACGATAACAATCAGGATGATAAAAAGAAACAGGACAATAAAGATAATCAATCCGGCAATTCTCAAAGTCAGCCTAAAATGTCAAAAGAAGAGGCTAATTATATCCTGAATACAGTTGAGGCAAACGAAAAAAACACACGGGAAAAAGTCCAAAAAATCAAAGCCGAAAAGGCATCGAAGGATCAACCCGAAAAAAACTGGTAAATAATTTAATTGTATAATAAAAAAATAAGAAAGATGAATATTCCTACTGATTTGAAGTATTCTACAGAACATGAATGGGTGAGACTTGACAACAACATTGCAACCATAGGTATCACCGATTACGCTCAAAGCCAATTAGGTGAAATTGTTTTCGTCGATATTCAGTCCGATATCGCAGGAGAAACGCTTGGACGGGGCGAGGTATTTGGGGCAATCGAAGCGGTGAAAACCGTCGCCGACGCTTTCATGCCTGTTTCGGGAGAAATAATCGAGATCAACGATGCTATAAATGAGGTTAATGAAAACACAAAACAGGAATCGGTCATCAATTCCGACCCTTATGGCGCCGGTTGGATGATTAAAGTAAAAATTAGCAATCCCGACGAACTCAACGAATTGATGGACAATGAGGACTACGAGGATTTCGTTATGTAAATGAACACAAGGATTGACAAATGGCTGTGGGCGGTCAGGATATTCAAAACCCGGACCGACGCTTCGGAAGCGTGCAGAAAAGGACATGTTTTAGTGAATAATGTCCAAGTGAAACCGTCGCGGGACATCAAAACCGGCGATGTAGTCACCGTCAAACGACCGCCTGTCAATCATGTTTATAACGTCGTCGGTCTTGTCGAAAACCGTCAGCCGGCGAAAAACGTCCCGTTATACGCCGAAAATGTCACTCCGCAGGAAGAACTCGATATGCTTAAAATACAAAAAAGTGCACTGTTTGTCCAGCGTGACCGAGGCACAGGACGTCCAACAAAAAAAGAACGCAGAGAACTTGTCGAACATGTAGAATTGTTAAGGATGAATGCCGACTAAGAAAAAATGATTTTATCAAACATGTTCTCCACACTTGTGCTGCTTTGCACAATTTTAATTAACATAATCTCTAATAAAGAATATGAAAATATTGATCAAAGAGCAGATTAAGGAAGCAGACAGATATACTATCGAAAATGAACCGATTGCATCCGTCGATTTAATGGAAAGAGCGGCGGAAGCAATCGCTGGATGGATAGACGAAAATGTCGACAAACAGTCTCCGCTTCTGTTTGTTACAGGCAAAGGCAATAACGGAGGCGACGGACTTGCTGTTGCCCGGATTCTCAATCAAAAAGGCTTCGACTGTTCCATATATGCGGCATACGGCAAAGATTTCCAAAACGAAGAATGCCGTATAAATATGGAACGACTGCCCGCCGAGATTCCGTTTATTAATAGTTTTAAGGAAATCGACGAACGTACGATTATCATCGACGCACTGCTCGGTACGGGAATTTCGGGAAACGTCAAAGAGCCGGCGGCAAGCATTATTTCGCAAATCAACAGTCGAAACAATAAGGTGATATCTATTGATTTACCTTCGGGAATGAGCGCCGACACCCCAGTCTCGCTCCATTCTAATAACGAAACAAATACGTCGCAAATAATCAAAGCGGATATCACTTTGACGCTTGAGTTTCCAAAACTTGCGATGCTGTTACCCGAAACGGGCGAATATGCCGGGGTAATCATAACGCTTCCTGTTGGACTAAACAAAACATATATCGAACAAGCCAAATCGCCTTACCGTTATATCGACAAAACTTTAATCGAAAGTCTCAGAAAAAAACGGTTAAAGTTCGATTACAAAAACATTTACGGTCATGCACTGCTTATCTGCGGCTCAAAAAACATGATCGGTGCAGCAATGCTTGCTACAGGCGCAGCATTGCGGTCGGGTTGCGGACTGGTAAGCGTACATATTCCTTATGACGAACGTATTGCGTTCCAGACAAGATTTCCTTCGGCAATATTAAGTTTCGATAAAGCCGGTTATTTTTCCGAATTGCCCAGCGATATCGACAAATATAACGCTATCGGGACAGGTTGCGGCTCTGGAATCCGACTCGAAACAATGAAAGCATTCGAAACGCTCCTGAAATCGGCACAAATCCCGTTAGTGATCGATGCCGACGCTCTGAATATGATGGCAATGAACAAAGAATTGCTAAAATATATCCCTGCGAACTCTATCTTAACTCCGCATCCGGGCGAACTGAAACGACTGACCGGCGAATGGAACAGCGAAGAAAACAAACACCGAAAAGTCATCAGTCTGTCGTCGGCAACAAAATCGATTATCGTGGTTAAGGGAGCGCACACCGCTATATATCTCCCCGACGGCACGGTTTATTTCAATTCCACAGGCAACGCCGGAATGGCAAAAGGAGGTAGCGGCGATGTGCTGACAGGCCTGATCACCGGATTGTTATCCCGTGGATACAGCAGTTTCGAAGCCGCCGTTACAGGCGTCTATTTCCACGGACTCGCCGGCGACAGGGCTTGCGAAAAATATGGCAGCGAAAGTATGAACAGCCTCGATCTACTCGAAGAAATAAGGGTAATGACGTAAACATAAAACAACC
>JAITKY010000267.1 GCA_031278135.1 Prevotellaceae bacterium
GGTATATCATAATGAAGCGTTGGCTGCAGAATTACGTAATACAAACCAAGATAAGCACCTGGGTTTATGTGTTAATATTGCTGGCTATGATTATGGTTATTGTTCTGTGCGTCGTCAGACGGGTCTATAAAACAAGCTGCGAAAATCCGGTCAAAGCGCTTAACAAATAATGAAATGAGGAGAAACATTTGACATCCTCTTTTTATCCACAGATGTTCACAGATTTGATTCATCTGTGTAAATATGTGTAAATCTGTGGCTCCTTTTATCCAAAGATATTCACAGATTTCGGACTTCTGTGTGTAATCTATGGACATAAAGGGAATTTTGTCGTACACCCCAATGAAAGTAAAATTTTTGACCACTGCAACGTTTTTGACAGCAAGTCTGGCTGTACTATGCAGCATTACCTTATTCATGACTTCCCGTCATTTTGTCAATCAGCGGGAAATATGACATATATATGAAATATTTTTGGCGGTTCAAATAAATAGTATTACCTTTGCGGCGCGTAAAAAGGGGAGCAAATGCTCCCCTCTTACTTTGAAAGTATTATGATTGATAGGACGTTAGTAGTAGAATTGGTTGAGAAAAAGATTGCCGGAACAGACATGTTTATCGTTGATGTCGAGGTGAAAACGGGTAATATTATTTCTATCGTTCTGGATAGCGACACTGCTGTAAGTATCGACAATTGTGCCGATATTAACAAGTTTGTGTGCAGCAGTTTGGAGAGCCTTGGCGAAGACGTTTTCGAATTGACGGTTTACTCTGCGGGATTGAGTGAGCCATTGAAATTGAAACGTCAGTATATTAAGCACACAGGCGAGGAAGTGGAAACACTCCGCAAATCGGGAGAAAAGCGGAAAGGAATTTTGCAACGAGTTGAAGATGATTTTATCGAAATAGAGTATCCGGTAAAAAAAAAAGAGCCCGGAGCAAAACGAAAAAAGACAGTTCAAGTGAACGAAAAAATTGCATTAGAGTCGATTAAATCGACTAAATTGGTTATAAAAATATAAAAGAATATTGTTCTATACGACAAATAAAAAAATATTAAAATGAATCTGATAGATACCTTTTCGGAATTTAAAGACCTGAAAAATATAGACAGGCCTACAATGATGAGCGTTTTGGAAGACGTGTTTCGCGGAATGATGACTAAAATGTATGGTTCTGACAAAAATTTCGACATTATAATAAATATCGATAAAGGAGATTTTGAAATCTGGCGGAATCGTATAGTTGTTGATAATGTTGAAGATACAAACACGCAAATATCTTTGCAAGACGCTAAAAAAATCGACGAATCATACGAAGTCGGTGAAGAAGTGACCGAAGAAGTCAAATTGGAATCGTTCGGACGGAGAGCAATACTTGCACTTCGACAAAACCTCGCAGGACGAATAATGGATTTGGAAAAAGCCAATGTATTCAACAAATACAGTGAGCGAGTTGGCGATATCGTAGTCGGTGAAGTGTATCAGGCGTGGAAAAAAGAAATCCTGATTCTCGACGACGAAAATAATGAAATGATTTTGCCAAAAGCAGAACAGATTCCCACCGATTTTTTCAAAAAGGGCGACACCGTCAAAGCAATTGTCCTTCAAGTAGAAATGCGAAACAATGTTCCGTTGATACTTCTGTCAAGAACATCTCCGGTATTTTTGGAACGGCTGTTCGAACAGGAAGTTCCCGAAATTTTCGACGGACTGATTACAATCAAAAAAGTTGTCAGGGCACCGGGCGAAAGAGCCAAAATTGCGGTCGAATCGTACGATGACCGTATCGATCCGGTAGGCGCTTGCGTAGGAGTGAAAGGATCACGTATTCATTCAATAGTCAGAGAATTGAGAAACGAAAACATCGACGTTATAAATTACACGACAAATGCGCAGTTGCTGATTCAGAGATCTTTGAATCCTGCAAAAGTAACGTCAATCAAGTTAAACGAAACTACTAAAAAAGCGGACGTTTTCCTCAAACCCAACGAAGTTTCGTTAGCCATCGGGAAAGGCGGCTTGAATATCAGGCTTGCAAGCCAACTTGTCGGTTACGAAATCGATGTGTACCGCGACGTTGTGGAAGAAGAGGAAGATGTTAATCTTGATGAATTTACAGATGAAATCGATTCGTGGATTATCGATACGTTGAAAAGTATAGGATGCGATACGGCAAAAAATGTGCTGGCAATTCCTGTCAATGAGTTGGTGCGCCGGACAGACCTCGAAGAGGAAACTGTTCAGGAACTTATTTCGATATTGAAATCGGAATTTGAATAACAGATTGTTTAACAGTTAATAAAACGGAAATAATAATAAATTAAGGCTTTCCTCTAAAATATGGTGAATGACAATATCAGAATAAGTAAGATTCTTAAAGAGTTTAACATTGGAATATCTACTTTGGTTGAATTTTTAAAGAAGAAAGGCACTGAAGTGGAAGCCAATCCTAACGGAAAAGTTTCGGAAGATGTCTATGCTCTTGTTAAAACAGAATTTGGAAACGAACACGATTTGAAGATCGCTTCCAAAAAAATAAACTGGAGGACTGTGCCTTCGGGAAGCGTATCCGTTTCGGATATCGAAAATATAGACGACGAACCCAAAGAAGAAAAAGAAGTTTTTATCAAATCAAATACAGTGGATATTGTCATTAACAATTTACCAAGACCGAAAATAATCGGTAAACTTTCCGACGAACAGTTATCGGGAAAACCGCATAAAAAAGCCGAAACGCAGACTCCGGCTAAACAGCAGTCGTCTGATACTGCAAAATCTTCAAAACCAATAGAAAAGGTTGAAGCACGGCAAAAAAACGTCGAACAGCATAAATCCAAAGAAGTAATCACAGCAAAACATCATGTCGAAGAATTGAAAGGTCCCAAAATTATTCAGAAAATAGATATTGATTCTATAGCAAAGCCTCCAAAACAGGAAGATAGAAGACGGGAAAAAGACAAAAACAATCAAAATCAAAAGGATAACCGTAATCAGAAAGACGGTCAAAGAGATAACCGTAATCAGAAAGACGGTCAAAAAGATAACTGCAATCAGAAAGACGGTCAAAAAGATAACCGCAATCAGAAAGACGGTCAAAAAGATAACCGCAATCAGAAAGACGGTCAAAAAGATAACCGCAATCAGAAAGACGGTCAAAAAGATAACCGTAATCAGAAAGACGGTCAAAGGGATAACCGTAATCAGAAAGACGGTCAAAGAGATAATCGTAATCAAAAAGAACGATTTACAGATAATAAAGAGAAATTCGACAAAAAACAGGAACCTGCAAAACAGTCGCAACCTCAAACATCAAAACCTGCTGTGCAAGATAAAACAAATCAGACAATTGCCGATTTGACAGGTATGGAGCCACGAGTAGAGCCTGAATTTATCAAAACAAGAGTCGAACAACTTTCGGGTCCAAACGTTGTCGGGAAAATCGACTTGAATCAGTTTAAGAAAAAGAAACGCAAACGAATAAAAAAAGATGCCAAAGTTAACGTCACTGCGGAAATAAACGCACGCAGGGATCACAAAGACAGACACAACAACAGCGGCAACAACAATAACCGATACAATAATAATAACAACCGATATAATAACAATAATAATCGGTATAATAACAACGATAACCGATATAATAACAGCGATAACCGGTATAATAACAACAATAACAGCGATAACCGGTATAACAACAACAATAACAGCGATAACCGGTACAATAACAACAACCGGTATAATAACAATAACAACAATAATAACAACAACCGGTACAACAATAATAACACTGCCAACGCCGATGGCAATAATAACAGAAGCAGATTCAAACCCGTTCGTCGTCAAGTAGATGACGATGCCGTACAACGTCAGGTTAAAGACACGCTTGCACGTTTGACTTCCAGCAAAGGGAAGACAAAGAGTTCCAAATATCGTCGCGAAAAACGGGATGCCGTCAGCCAGAAGGCTATGGAGGAAAGAGAACTCCAAAAAATGGCAAGCAATATCCTGAAAGTTACGGAGTTTGTTTCGGTAAACGAGCTGGCGACGATGATGGATATTCCTGTGGTACAGGTTATTGGAGCATGTATGAATCTCGGCTTGATGGTGTCTATCAATCAACGGCTTGACGCTGAGGCTCTGGTGCTTGTGGCTGAAGAATTTGGATACGCCGTTGAGTTTGTAACCGCCGAATTGCAGGACAGCATCGAGGAAGAGGTTGACAAAGAAGAAGATTTGCTGCCTCGTCCGCCGATAATCACGGTTATGGGACACGTTGACCACGGTAAAACATCACTACTCGACAATATCCGCAAAACCAACGTGATAGCAGGCGAAGCGGGAGGTATAACACAACATATCGGAGCATACAGCGTCGAATTGGAAGACGGTCGCAAAATCACTTTCCTCGATACTCCCGGACATGAGGCTTTTACCGCCATGCGCGCCCGTGGAGCAAAAATAACCGATGTGGCTATAATAATCGTCGCCGCCGACGACGCCGTAATGCCACAGACTGTCGAGGCTATAAATCATGCCGTTGCAGCAGGTGTCCCAATGATATTTGCTATCAACAAGATTGACAAACCCGGAGCAAATGCCGACAAAATCCGCGAACAACTCGCAAATATGAACTATTTGGTCGAAGAATGGGGCGGAAAATATCAAAGTCAGGAAATTGCAGCAAAACAGGGTACTAATGTCGATAAACTTTTAGAGAAGGTTTTACTTGAAGCAGATATGCTCGATTTGAAAGCTAATCCCGATAAAAAAGCCATCGGTAATGTCATCGAATCATCTTTGGACAAGGGAAGAGGCTATGTTACAACTCTTTTGGTCCAGAATGGCACTTTGCGGACAGGCGATGTCGTTCTTTCGGGAACATATACGGGAAAAGTCAAAGCGATGTTTAACGAACGCGGCAAAAAACTGGACGAAGCCGGTCCTTCAACTCCCGTCCTGATACTCGGACTTAACGGAGCGCCCGCCGCCGGCGAAACATTCAACGTGATGAGCGACGAACGTGAAGCACGCGAAATAGCAAATAAACGCGAGCAACTGATTAGAATACAGGATATGCGAACAAAGAAACATATCACTCTCGAAGAAATCGGACGACGTATTGCAATCGGTTCGTTCAAAGAACTGAATATTGTTGTCAAAACCGACGTGGACGGCTCGATGGAGGCTTTGGCGGATTCGCTGATAAAACTTTCGACAGAGGAAGTGCAGGTGAACATCATACACAAGGCGGTCGGGGCAATATCGGAATCGGATGTGTTGCTGGCAGCTGCTTCCAATGCCATTATCATAGGATTTCAGGTGCGTCCTTCGGCAGGAGCCCGCAAACTTGCTGAAAAAGAAGAGATCGAAATTCGTTTGTATTCTGTCATTTACGACGCAATCAACGAAGTCAGAGACGGTATAGAAGGTATGTTGGCGCCCGAATTGAAGGAGGAAATAACTGCCACTGTCGAAGTTCTGGAAACGTTCAAAATCACAAAGGTCGGAACGGTTGCAGGTTGTATTGTCCGTGAAGGAAAGATCGTTCGAAATTCGAGAGTACGGATAATACGCGACGGTATTGTCATATACACAGGTAGTTTGGGATCGCTCAAACGGTTTAAAGAAGATGTGAAAGATGTGATGTCGGGATACGAATGCGGTTTGAACATCGAAAATTTTAACGATATAAAGGTAGGCGACATGATCGAAGCATACGAACAGATTGAAATAAAAAGAAAATTGTAACAATGGAGTTTAAAGAAGTTTTCATTAAAGGCGCCTTTCTGTTGAAACCTAAAGTTTTTGGGGATTCAAGAGGTTATTTTATTGAATCGTTCAATAAAAAAGAATTTGAGGAAAATGTCGGTGTCGCAAATTTTGTTCAGGATAACGAATCGAAATCATGCGTCGGGGTTTTGAGAGGATTACATTTCCAGAAGAGAGAATATGCTCAATCTAAATTAGTTAGAGTAGTCAAAGGCGCTGTTTTAGATGTCATTGTCGATATCCGGCGCAGTTCTCCAACTTTCGGACAGCATTTCTCGGTAAAACTGACCGGCGACAATAAACTGCAACTGTTCATGCCAAAAGGAATGGCGCACGGATTCGTCGTTCTGGAAGACGATACAATTTTCGCTTACAAGGTGGACAATATCTACTCTCCCGAAAATGAATCGGGAATATTATACAACGACCCAAATCTGTCTATCAATTGGCAATTGCCTGAATCATCCCTGATTCTCTCCGAAAAAGACAGAAAACTACCGAAATTTTCGACCTTATTTGTCTGAATCAGAATTTTTCAGAATGAAAGAATTCTGTCCATTTTTTTAATCCTGAAAATTCTGATCCCGATTTATGGATTGCTTCACTTCGTTCGCAACGACGATGTGATTACACCCCTACCCTACCCCACCCTTGCGGTTGCTCGGGCAGACATCGCTGTGTGGAGACGTCGTGCATGCATCGAAGAGACGCTGCATACAACGTCTCCTCA
>JAITKY010000122.1 GCA_031278135.1 Prevotellaceae bacterium
TTGAAAGAGAAAGTAAATATCGATTTCAAAGTTCCCGAAAATCCATTGCTTGCCGTAGCGCGAGGCTCGGGTATAGCAATGAAACACCTCGGAAAAGGCGTGCCTTACCTGTTCAAATAGAATAATGATAGGAATAAATAAGAGAGGTCGCATCAAAATTGGCGCGACCTCTCTTATTTATTGTATATGCTTAATTATTTATTCGGCAAATTTAAGTCCGTTTAATTTATTCCATCCACCGCGTGTAAAATCGGGTATTTCTACGGGAGCGGAATTGTTGTCCAACGATATTTCGGTTAAAGGAATCAGACAGCACCATTCGGCGAGGTCGTACACATCCATATCTAAGGGAAGTCCCTTTTGCAGACAGTAAATCAGGCGATAATCCATAATAAAATCCATTCCTCCGTGACCGCCTACTTGCTTGGCTTTTTCTTCGATATCTTTCACTATCGGATGACGATATTTTTCCATCAAAGCATCTTTCACTTCTTTCGGGACAAAGCTGTGCGCGTTCAGATTTTCGTGATTTTTAGCGATTTCGTCGCCAACAGCTTCCGAAGCTAAAGCATAGTCCGATACCGGATATTTGTTTGCAAAGCCTTTTGTTCCGGTCAGTTGATACAGACGGTCGTAAGGACGCGGAGAAGTTACATTATGCTGAATCATGATTGATTTCCCTTGTTCGGTTCGGATTAAAGTTGTTGTATGATCGCCATTACGAAAATCTTTCACTTCGACGCCGCGTTGTTCTTTCAAAAAAGCAGGATTGCCGATAGCTTTGGTATCCACCGAAACAAGATAGTTCAATTTGTCGCCGCGATGTATATTCATCGCTTGACAGACGGGGCCTAAACCATGCGTGGGATAAACATCTCCCCTGTGTTTTTGATTGAATTTCATGCGCCAATCGTCCCAATACGAATTCCAATAAGGTTGTAATGCATGAATATATGCGCCTTCGCCATGAATGATTTCGCCTAATAAACCTTGCTGCACCATGTTCAAAGTCGTCAGCTCGAAGAAATCGTACACACAGTTTTCGAGTTGTATACAATGTTTCCGGGTTTGTTCCGAAGTATTAATCAGCGCCCAAATTTCGTCCATATTTGTAGCCGCCGGCACTTCGATTGCAACATGTTTGCCGTCTTTCATCGCTTGTATGCCGATAGGTACATGATGCACCCAATCGGTGGCGATATATACGAGGTCTACATTCGGAAGGGCTGTGACTTTACGCCATACAGCGGTATCGCCAAAAAATTCTTTCGCTTTTGGAAACCCCTTTTTTTCCAGTCGGGTATTCACTTTTTTAACGTTTTCCTCAAGAACGTCGCATAACGCCACTATTTCGACGCCGTTGATGTTTATTATACGGTCTACTGCGCTCGGACCGCGCATTCCCAAGCCTATAAACGCAATCCGGACAAGAGGAATAGGCTCGGCGCGTAATTGTAATACATCCGTCTGACCCGCAGGACGCACAGGAACAGGTGTTTTTATAACCCGATCGTTCGATTGAGCCAATGTCGAACAAGTACATGCCGACGTAAATACGAGTATCGGCAAAAGTAAAAATAATAATAATCGTTTCATTAATTGTAATTTTAATGTATTTTTTTTATAAGTAAACAACATAATTTGTTAATTTTTTTTGCAAAAGTAATATAATTTTTAATAACTCAAGTTTAGCGCTGTTGGATTCACTCTTCACAATGATGAAAAATCAGCTTTTTGCTTGTTTTTTATTTCGAGAAGGTCGAACAGTTTCAACCTGAGTTGCAATAAAATATCGGCGATTTTGGCGGCGTATGTAGTAAGACTGTGATTTGAATGCTGTCGCAACAAACGAAATTAAATCCCCAATCCATCTGAAAAAGACGAAGTAACGGCTTTTTTCTGAATGATACGCGAATACGGAGGTACGCTGTTTACTTGCCAAATATTACCCCCGATAATAGTATGATGCCCAATAGTTATACGTCCCAGAATCGAAGAATTTGAATACACAATCACATAATCTTCCAAAACAGGGTGACGCGGAACATTCAGCGGCATACCGTTATCGTCCAACTTGAATCCCTTTGCGCCAAGTGTAACGCCCTGATATAGTCGCACATGGTTTCCGATAACGCAAGTTTCGCCGATTACTACTCCTGTACCGTGGTCGATACTGAAATATTCGCCGATTTTTGCTCCCGGATGGATGTCGATACCTGTGGACGAGTGGGCTAATTCGGTGATAATTCGGGGCAATACCGGTATTCCCGTTAACAGCAATTCGTGAGCAATCCGGTAATTAATCATCGCACGAATAGCCGGATAACAGAATATCACCTCCTCGTGATTTGTTGCAGCTGGGTCGCCGTCGTAAACAGCTTTTACATCTGTAGACAACAAACGTTTAATCTCGGGCAACTTGTCGATAAAAGTAATTGTCAATTCGGCCGAAAGTTTTTCCATGTCGTCTAAATTGTTATTTGGGAAGCATATACTCGTATAAATCTGCTCATTCAGCAAGGCGTACAATTTGTCGATATACAGTTTTGTATAATATTCCCGAGTATCCTCATTGATTTTCGCATCGTCGAAAAATCCGGGAAACAAAATGAATTTCACGAGGTTCACAATTTCCCTGATTCGGTTGACATTTGGCAATAGATGCTTCGGTTTCGGGATATATTTATATTCGCCGGACTCAGCGCGAAGCAACTTTAGCGCCGTTTGTTCTAAAGAATCGTTAAATGTATTCATTATGCTTATCAATCAGTCTTTTTTTTACTTTGTATTATAGCCAGCACAATACTCAGGAGAACAAATCCGAGCAACAAAATATACCCCGACCATGCTATATTTTCGGTAATCTTGTACGATTCGGGGTCAAAACGAAATTCTATCGTGTGTTTGCCGGCGGGAATCAACATCGCGCGCAGGATGTAGTTAGCGCGAAACATTTCAGTTTCTTGCCCGTCGATAGAAATATGCCAGCCTTTCGGATAATATATTTCAGAAAATACCGCAAGTTTTTCGGTATCTGCGTTCGATTCATATATCAGTTTATTTGGCTGATATTTCGTGAGTTTTATTGAAGAATTATTGAGGACGGCGCTATCTGTCGGTTGCTTATTCACCTTATATTCAAAGTTTTTCAACTCGCCGGTCTCAAACCGTTTATCGATGACAGCGGTTTTTGCCGGATTGATATCCGCCAGAGCGGCAATTTCTTCATCAGCGTTGTCGACCCATTTGATTTCGTCCACAAACCATGCATTACCCAGAGCGTTAGGATTCCGTAACAACTGTGGCGCATCACCGGTTTGTCCTTTTACAATAAGGTATTTGGTATTTAACATATTCAATACATCGAAATATTTGGTTCCCAACAATTGTCGTGCATTTTCGGGAGTTATTCTGCCCAGATAACGCTCGATAATATCTTGGTAACGACGCAATTTCGCTGCATGATAACCACCTATGGATTTATGATAATACGAAGTAGAGCCGTCGTTAAACGGACTAACGGTTAGATTATAAACGCGATAATCGAGGTCTGTATCTTTCAGGATTTCTTCGTCAACCGGAGTTTTCGGAACAAGATTCGCCACCTGAGGTTTTTTTGGTTTGAAATTTTCGGCGTTCAGGTAACGTTTGTTCACCGTCCACATATCGACTAATGTCAATGCAATAACCGCCACAAGGAACGGTTTCAGATTGAGTTTCTTTCTGCTGTACAAGAGGATAAACGCTACTCCTAAACCGAT
>JAITKY010000055.1 GCA_031278135.1 Prevotellaceae bacterium
TATATATCTCAAAAAACGACCGCCTTTCAGAGACGGAGTGATTTTTTCGCTTTTCCTGATTCTGCTTTTCGGTGCGCGTTTCTGTATCGAATTTTTGAAAGAAGTACAGGTCGATTTCGAGGAAAATTTGCCATTAGACATGGGACAATGGTTAAGTATTCCCTTGATAGCCGCAGGTTTTGCGCTGTTGATATCTTTGTATAAAAAAGGGGTGACTGTCGAAACACAACCCGAACCGGAACCGGTAGAAATCAAACCGGAAAAACAGCGAAAACCGGCAGAATCGAAACCCAAAACAGGGAAACCGCGAAATACACGAAATAAACGCAGGTAATACTTTAATAATGATTGTTTTTAACTGTTATATCAGATGGAATGTTTCACCCGAAATTTTCTCTGTCGGACAGTTAAACATTCGTTACTACGGGATGTTGATGATTGTTGCTTTTGTCATGTCTTCGCTTGTGTTTTACAGGATATTGAAACACGAAGGAGAATCGTTGTTTTTGTTGCCAGTAACTGTCAATACGGTGTTTTTGGGGACATTAACCGGCGCACGGTTGGGCGAATGTCTTTTCTATTTTCCCGAATATTATCTGAAAAATCCTTTGGAGATAATCGTTCCATTCCATGACGGGGAATACACGGGAATAGGAGGATTGTCGAGTCATGGCGCCGCTTTTGCTATACTTATCTTTCTATTTTTCACGGCGAAAACCGTTAAAAAACCGCCATTGTGGTTAATCGACAGAGTTTGTATAACCATCCCTTTGGCTGCATTTTTCATACGTATAGGCAACCTCATAAATTCCGAAATACTTGGAACAGCGACGTCTGTACCATGGGGATTTATCTTTGAAACGAGAGGCGAAGACTTTCCGCGACATCCGGTCCAACTGTATGAGGCTGTGTGCTATCTGACTGTATTCTTTGTGATTTATCGTTTCTACTGCAAAAAACAAAACAAAATCAGACAGGGAACAATTTTGGGACTGTTTCTAATCCTGATTTTCTTTTCACGTTTCATACTCGAGATATTCAAAGCCCCTATAAGCGAGTTCGATAATCATTCGTTTTTCAGTACGGGACAATATCTTAGCTTGTTTTTTGGCTTTGCCGGCGTAGCGTTGCTTGCATCGCTATTTCAATCGGAAAATAAATAATAAAGGATTGTCATATCTTACAATGACGCTTTCGTGAACAATATATTAACAGTTCAATACAAGCGTCGTTTCGCTTTTCGTAAACATTATATTATACTTTCATCGCTCTAAAATTATGAGAAGCAAAAAAGATCTGAATATTTACATCTTTTGGACTGCCAATTCTGATCAAATTCTGAGTATTGTGGGTTTTCGGACTGACACTAAATATCTACCACACACTCTCTATCAACTCATATTAGCGATAAACTTTTTACTAACGACAACCGTTATCGAACATGGAACGACCTCGAAGATAAAAGGAGAAAATCCCAGCGCCTCACCGTCGATTTCGATTGGTGAGGACGGAAATGATTCTATTTCAATACGTTTTCCTTGCGACGCCACTACTTTGGGATGAGTATATATTTTACCGTTGTAGAGTTTCCGGAAACTTTTCAACACCCACAACTTGTTTATTTTCTTCACAATAGTAATATCGAGCAGACCGTCGTCGAAAATAGCGGCGGGCATGGGTTTCATACCGCCTCCGTTGTACGGTCCGATTCCGATAGAAGCATTAAACATGTAATCGTCAAAAAACACATTGCCGTCGATCTTGATTGTGAAGCGTTTACTTTTGTATTTCAACAGCGCTTTGATCACGCCGATAATATAGAGTCCCCTGCCCTTTCTGCCCTCGTCTTTCATTTTGTTGAAATACCGGTTGGCTATTGCGTCGAAACCGATGCCGGCGACATTAGCCATGTAACGTTTGTGAGTGATCATGGTTTCGTTATACGAGATGATACCAACATCCTGACGAACAGTGCAACATTCGACAATAGCCTTCACCGCTTCGCTGTAATATCTCGGAATGCCATACATTCGCACCCAGTCATTTCCTGTACCCACAGGGATGACTGCCAGATAGATATTCGCTGTCGGAACTTTTTTTTGAATAAAGATACCGTTAACGATTTCATTGACTGTGCCGTCGCCACCGATAGCCATAATTTTCCTGTAACCGTCGTTGATTGCCTTGACTGTGAGTTCTATGGCGTGGTACTTTTTTTCAGTAAATACACATGTAAACTCTACACCGCTTTTGTTCAGTTGATTGGATATTGTTGGCCAGTCGCGTAACCCATATCCCAGACCTGCTTTGGGATTCACAATAACCATCCATGATTCTTTTTCTATTTCTTTCATTTCACAAATTTATAACTATTCATGTTTTAAAATATCTTTCTATGATTTAAAGCATTACGATACGCATTTGCATTTTGATTATGTTGTTGCAAAGTCTTTGCAAAGACATGATATCCCGAAAAATCAGCCTTTGCACAGAAATACAGATATTCGTGCTGACTGTAATTCAGGACAGCATCGACAGCCTTTTTATCCGGAATACATATCGGACCCGGAGGTAAACCACTGTGTTTATACGTATTGTATGGAGAATCGACCTCCGTATGCACCGTCAAAACTCTCCGTATCGAAAAATCGTTGAGAGCATATTTGACAGTTGGATCCGCCTGTAAGGGCATTTTCTTACGTAACCGGTTCATATACACTCCTGCAATATTCGGATACTCGTCATATTTCGACGATTCTTCAACGATAAGTGAAGCCAGAATCATGACCTCATCTTTGGTCAGTCCCAGCGATTTAAGTTTTTCGAGCCGGCTCGAAGTCCAATATTTGTCATGTTCTTTTTTCATGTCTTTGAAAAGTTGTTTCACATCCCTGTTCCAGTAGACATTGTAAGTGTTGGGCATGAAAAGCAAAATACTGTTATACGACGTGAAACCCAAGTCTTTAAGGAACACCGAATCGTCGAAAGCATGTAACAGCGACACCGAATCGGCTTCAATCTGTTTCGCCAAAATACCCGCCAGCCTGTACTTTGTCCGGATAGCGCCCGATACGACCATATTAATGGGAGTTTGCTGCCCTAAGCACAACATTTTTATCAAATTACGGTATGTCATGTTTTTAGGCACGACATAATGTCCACTTTTGATTGTCGAATATTCGCTCAGGCGTATATGTTTTAAAAATTTTTCGGAACTTTTGATGATTTTTGCAGATAAAAGCGAATCAACAACCTCTTCGACGGTCGAATTTGAGGGAATATAAAGACTCGTTTTCTGACATACATCAACTTTTTCCAAATAAAATATACGATATCCCGCATAAGCAGAATATATTATAATATAGACCATTACAATATATGCGGTCAAGTAGTTCTTCTTCTTTCTCTTCATATTAACATCTCTGACTAAACAGATTTTTTTTTATTTTAATCGGACAAAATTAGTAATTTTGCAGAAAATTATATGTTATGTACGATAATATTATTACAATTATTGCATTCGGACTTCTGTTGGCTACTTTTATGTATTTAGTTCTCAACCGTATATTGACGTCCGACGAAAGGCGAAGAAATATTGAATTATTGAAATCATCGAAGACAATTACTGTCCCAATGAGGCTTCAGGCATACGAAAGATTGATTTTATTCATGGAAAGAATCTCGCCCGATACCTTATTATTAAAGTTGAAAAGCCAGTGCCGGACAAATTCCGACCTTCATCTGGCGATTTTGCAGCAAATACGGGCGGAATATGAGCACAATATTTCGCAACAACTGTATGTCAGCGACGAAATCTGGTCGTGTATAAAAGAAACAAAAGAACAAATCATTGTGCTTGTAAACGATATTGCCAATCGCACCAAGTCGGACGCCGATTCGATACATCTGGCAAAACTGATCATGGACAAACTCGTCGAAGACGGCGAATCACCTGTAGCGGAAACAATAAAAAAAGTTAAAGCCGAAGCAAGAAAAATTTTATGATTTTTATGAATTAGTAAATAATTACTAATTTAGCGCATATTTTTATTGTATTATTTGAAAGGTCATACAGGTAAAACATAATGTAAATTAGATGATTAGAAATAAAGTAAAGGTATAAAAACATGGAAAAAAATATAAAAATAACTATTATAAATCTGATTTTTAATGTTAAAAAAGGGTAAAAAAAAATGAAAAAATTATTAATTACAGTATTATTACTTTTCAGTGTAAACGTGGCATTTTCGCAGAAGTATGAAAAGAAAATCGCCGCAAGTGACAAAAGCATTGCAGATCCCAAAAA
>JAITKY010000076.1 GCA_031278135.1 Prevotellaceae bacterium
GACAAACAGATCGATCAACAAACAAAAGGACATCTTGACATTATTCCACAATCTGTGTGCTGATTCCCATTTTTTGCATCAGGAAAGTAGCGTTCATGTTTTGAGCGATTCCTTCCCTGATTTTGTAACTGAATATCAGGTTATCGTCTTTTATTTCTGCTTCGAAACGGTAGTTTTTGACGTTTTCGGGAAATTCCTTTTCCAGAATGCCGAGGAGGAGGTCGTGAGTAGCGATTATGCCGTTGCTGTTCAGCGTAATCAGTTGTTTAATCAATGCCAGCGAACCCTTTTGTTTGTCGATAGAGTTTGTTCCTTTAAGAATTTCGTCGAGAATGATAAGCAGAGTTTCGCCGGAGTGCAGACGATCGATAATCATTTTCAGCCGTTTCAGTTCTGCAAAAAAGTACGATTCATTATTGTTCAGTGAATCTGTTGTTCGCAAGTTAGTAACGAGTTTGCTCGGGAAAACAGTCATTTCGGCAGCACAGACCGGCGCTCCGACACATGCAAGAACATGATTTATCCCAACCGTTCGCAGATATGTACTTTTTCCCGCCATATTAGCTCCCGTAACGACCATAAAAAAAGGACGTTTGCTTATGTCCACATCGTTTTTGACACATTTGTCACTGTGCAGCAGAGGATGTCCGAGCGCTTTTGCTTCGAAAGTATATTGTTCTGCAATAGCCGGATACACATATTCCGGATGATTGTGCGCAAATATTGCCAGCGAAGCCAGCGTATCGAACTTTGCAAGTGCCGAAAACCACGATTCGATTTGTTTCCCGTGTTCGTTGATCCATTTTTCGATTTTTATGGCGTACTTCACGTTCCACATCAACACAGGATTGAAAAAAAACAGAATCGGATACGAAAAAGCCAATCCAAGACAGTCGTAATAATATTTCAACCGGTTGATTGCTTTTGAAGCAGTGTTACCGGATAATTTCAACGGCGCTTTCAGTTCTTCAAGTTCGACGGACACAAAGTTTTCGTCTTCTATAATCTTGAACAAAGTCGAATATTTCCTCAACACATCCGTCTTTTTTTCAAACAGTTCCGTAATATGCAGCACTTTTTTCGACGGGATTATACTCAACGCAAAAGTCACAATCCACAATGCCCCGAAATATATCGTCGCCACAATATCCAAAACCGATAAAACCGTCATCGCCAGATACATTACCGGAACAATATACACGCACCAATTCCAGAACCGGTTTTTATGAAACGACGATATCCGTGAAAACGAAGCGGAAAAGTTTTTCGTATCTAATTTATCTTTTCCCTTCAGCATACCTTTAATTATATAGTGCAGCAGAAGTTCGTATTTATCGTTCAATTCTTTTACTGCCTGCTGCTGTTGCAATATCTGGTCCTTATCTTCGAAAGGCGACAGAAAAGTTTCCGCAAGCATATTCGTACCAAAAGATGTAACAGTCCGATTGATAGCCTGAAACAACGAATTATCGCCAAACAGGTCGAGGTCGGCGGCAAAGCGATGTTTTAGATCTGTTTTGTGAGCGGCGCCGTCGAACGCCGAAAAATCGTAATCAATACCATTCAGTTCGTCAATAATATAGCGGCGTTTTGTTTCCGCATAGTTTTTTCTGTGGTACAGTTTGTCGTGATATTTCAGCAAAAACAGAAAAAGCATCAATCCTGCCGGCAACACGATAGCCATAGCCACCGTATTGCTCCACAAAACATAAGCCAATACGCAGATGACTAATACAACCGCAAGTCGAAGCGTACCCGTGCGAAAGATTTTCCGTTTTAATATCTGCAATTCATCGTCCTGCTCTTTAACAGCAGATTGATAGGACGAAACAATAGAAAATGTGGGTTCTAAATTTTTCTCAATTTTCATTTGTACATTAAACTCCTGTATAATTATTCGGAGTAATTTTTTTCAATTCATTTTTCACATTATCGTCGATATTCAGACCGTCGATAAACGCTGCAATGCTGTCTTTTGTTATTCCAGCGTTGCCTCTTGTAATTTTTTTCAACTCTTCGTAAGGATTTTTGTAACCTTCGCGCCGCAAAATCGTCTGGATGGCTTCGGCGACAACAGCCCAATTGTTGTCCAGATCTTTTTGGATAGCGCCGACATTCAGTTGCAGTTTCTCCAATCCTTTGAGTAACGATTTGAAAGCTAATAGTGAATGTGCTATCGGGACACCAATATTACGCAGTACGGTCGAATCCGTCAAGTCTCGTTGCAGCCGCGACACAGGGAGTTTTGCCGCCAGATGCTCGAAAATGGCGTTTGCGATTCCCAGATTTCCTTCGGCGTTCTCAAAATCAATGGGATTGACTTTGTGAGGCATTGCCGACGAGCCGACTTCGCCTTCTTTTATCTTCTGTTTGAAATATTCCATAGAGATATACGTCCACATATCCCTGCAAAGGTCTATCAATATTGTATTTATCCTTTTTAGATTGTCGAACAGTGCGGCAAGATTGTCGTAATGTTCAATTTGCGTAGTAGTTTGCGACCTGTCGAGGGTTAAAATGCCGTTTACGAAACAGTTGCCAAACTCCACCCAGTCGATATCCGGATATGCGACTTTGTGAGCGTTAAAATTGCCGGTTGCACCGCCAAACTTCGCCGAAAACGGTACGGTCGTCAATTGTGCTATCTGTTTATCGATCCTTTCGAGAAAGACTTTTATTTCTTTGCCCAATTTTGTCGGCGAGGCGGGTTGTCCGTGAGTACGCGCCAGCATTGGGATATCAGCCCATTCCTGTGAATATTTCGATAAAAGCGCTGTAACCTTCTCGATATTCGGATAATAAACCTCATTAACAGCGTCGGACAAACTGCATGGAACGGCGGTGTTGTTGATGTCCTGCGACGTTAGCCCGAAATGGACAAATTCGAGATATTCATCTAATTGCAGCGTCTTCATTTTTTCTTTGATATAGTATTCTACCGCTTTAACGTCGTGATTGGTAATGTTTTCGATATCTTTTACTTTTTGGGCTTCGTCTTCCGTGAAATTGCGGTAAATATTTCTGAGATTATCATAAAATCCTGCGTCAAAGCCCCGTAACTGCGGCAAAGGTAACTCGCATAAAGCAATAAAATATTCGACTTCAACCATCATCCGGTATTTTATCAAAGCATACTCCGAAAAATAGCCCGACAGTTCCTTTACTTTCTCATAATATCTGCCATCAATAGGCGTAATCGTCGTAAGTGTATTGAATTTCATCATCTTATAAATTAATAATTATTTATTTCGAATGCAAAAGTATAAAAAACATTTGTATTCCCGATTCAAATTGGAACATACGGTCGTAAAACTTACAGATAATCGTATCAAGGACAAAAAGAGAGGTGAGTTATTGAATTTATTTGAGACAATAGACAGTAAAAGACACTGATGTTGAATATTCCGATAACTTGAATGGCGCAAGGGCTCTTACCGGTCTTGGATATGAAGTTTATATGCTGCCAAATCCCCGTGACATGCAGAGTGCAGATTTTATTATAATTGAATTATGCTCAAACGGAAATAGAATGCAAAAAACAGGGGCGACGCATTTAAATTTGTATTAGTTTCAAAAGATACTCTTTGTTCCAAGCGGCTTTTAGTCTTTTTGAACGTAAAGATTCTGAACCTGAATCTTTTTTGAGC
>JAITKY010000090.1 GCA_031278135.1 Prevotellaceae bacterium
TGTGTACAAGAAAAAAAATGTGTGATATAAAAAAAATGATTACTTTTGCGACATGGAATTAATGATAGAAATGATAGATACGAATATTATATACCGCAGTATTTCAGGATGTATGCCCGTGAGGGCGTAATAATTTATTCATTTCTATTTTAGCAAAGTCAATATGATAAATAAGGTAATTCCGGTATCGGAATATTATAAGTAACACATAAATTGTAGATGAAAGTATTAAAATTTGGTGGTTCATCTGTAGGTTCGGCGGATGTAATCTTTAATGTAAAACGAATTGTTGAAGCTGAAAACGAAACTGTTATAGTAGTAGTTTCAGCAGTAGGCGGCATAACCGACCGCCTGATAGGAGTATCACGTTTGGCGTCGCAGGGAGCCGATTATCAAGCGGAGTACCGGGAAATTGTCGATATACACAAAAATTTAATATCCAGGACAGTTGCATCAGACAAAGCGGATTTTGTACTGGAAAAGACCGGCAAGATGCTCGAAGAATTGAGTAAAATACTGCAAGGCATATCATTGATACGTGATTTGTCGCCCAAAACTTCGGATATGATTGTCAGTTATGGAGAGAGAATATCTTCATTTTTTATCAGTTACGTTTTGAATGCGCAGTTATTCGATGCGTGCAAGTTTATCAGGACGAACAGGGAATTTAGCCGGCATGTCGTCGATTTCGAACTGACGAACAAGTTGATCAGGGAAACATTTGCGCAGTTGCCGGAAGTGGCTGTTGTTCCGGGATTTATTTCGTCGGATGCAGTCACTGGCGACATTACCAACCTCGGACGCGGAGGCTCGGATTATACAGCGTCGATTATTGCCGCCGAATTTGGCGCTGATGTACTCGAAATATGGACGGATGTAGACGGTTTCATGACCGCCGATCCAAAAGTCATTAACAACGCTTATGTCATCGAAAAACTCAGTTATTTCGAGGCGCTCGAACTCTGTAATTTCGGAGCAAAAGTCATCTATCCCCCAACTATTTATCCTGTATTCCACAAAAAAATCCCTGTAAGGATAAAAAACACTTTCAAGCCGGAACTCAAAGGCACTTACATTTCGCAGGAACACGAAACAGACAAGAAACGCAGCCCGATAAAAGGAATTTCGTCAATCAGCGACACTTGTCTGATAACGGTGCAAGGGCATGGAATGGTAGGCGTTATAGGCGTCGATTCCCGAATTTTCAACGCTCTTGCCGGAAACGGGATAAGCGTATTTCTGGTATCGCAGGCTTCGTCGGAAAACAGCATCACGCTCGGTGTTAAAAACGCCGACGCTGCGCTGGCAGTGTCGTTACTGAAAAAAGCGTTCGAAAAAGAAATAGCGCAACGGGAAGTTGATCAGATATTTGCGCAAAGCGATCTTGCTACGGTTGCAATCGTGGGCGAAAGTATGAAAGATACGCCCGGTATCGATGCCCGGCTGTTCAACACATTGGGACGTAACGGTATAAACGTTATTGCCATAGCTCAGGGAGCGCCACAGATGCATGTATCTGTGGTTATCAACAGGGAAAATCTGAAAAAGGCATTAAGCACAATCCACGATTCGTTTTTTCTTTCGGAATATCAGGTTATCAACATATTTCTTGCCGGAGTAGGCACGGTGGGCGGAAATCTGTTGACGCAGATTCAAAACCAGATAGCGACGTTGCGAGCCAATAATTCACTCGAAATGAAGATTATCGGTTTGGCAAATTCGAAACGTTTTGTTTGTAATAAAGAAGGTATCGATATCGAAAATTACAGGAACGTGTTCACCGCCGACCCGTCGGAAATCGAAAAGGAAGGCGGAAATGTCATGCCGTCTACGCCGCAGATTATTAAGGAAAGTATCATCAACCTGAATCTGTTTAACAGTATTTTTGTGGACTGTACGGCTAACGACGAAATCCCGTCGATATACGGAGATTTGCTGAAACACAGTATTTCGGTGGTGACGGCAAACAAAATCGCCGCTTCGTCGTCGTACGAAACTTACGCCGAACTGAAACAGTATGCCCGTAAAAGCAGTGTAAAATTCCTGTTCGAGACAAATGTCGGCGCCGGGCTACCGATTATCAACACGATAAACGCTCTGATAAACAGCGGCGACAGAATCATCAAATTAGAAGCAGTGCTATCGGGGACGCTGAACTTTATTTTCAACGTGTTGAGCGAAGAGATTTTGTTGAGCAAAGCAGTGAAGATGGCTAAGGAATCGGGTTACTCGGAACCCGATCCAAGAATCGATTTGAGCGGTAAAGATGTGATACGTAAACTCGTAATCCTCTCGCGCGAAGCCGGATATCGTGTCGAACAGAGCGATGTCGAGACAAACCTGTTTATTCCGTGTCACTGTTTCGAGGGTTCGCAGAATGATTTCTGGTCGGAACTGAAAAAGTTAGACGAAGAATTCGAACTGAAAAGGAAAACGTTGGCTGAACAAGGGAAAAAATACAGGTTCGTGGCAACGCTGCACAACACCGGCGATGCTGTCGAAACGTCTGTGGGATTGCAAGAAGTGGACAGCCGCCATCCGTTTTTCGAACTCGAAGGAAGTAACAATATAATCCTGATTACGACAGACCGTTACAAAGAATACCCGATGATGATAAAAGGCTATGGCGCCGGAGCCGATGTTACCGCCGCCGGTGTTTTCGCCGATATTATCAGCGTAGTTAATATAAGGTAAATAATTCTAAAACATATAATTAAAAATTACAGAAATGAAAAGATTAGTTAGTTTATTATCGTTATTTTTACTTGGCGCCAGCATGAATACAGTAATGGCGTCGAACATTGTTGACAGTTTAAAAACAAGCAGTATGCAGGAAGTGTATGATTTTTTGAAAAAGTGCGGGCACTATTTCATTGCCACAGTTGATGGCGACCAGCCGCGAGTTCGACCTTTCGGAACAGCGGTGATTTTCGAAAACAAACTCTACATCCAGACGGGAAAAAAGAAAAATGTCTCGAAACAGATGAAGGCGAATCCGAAAATCGAGATTTGTGCTCTGGATTTAGCGGCAGGCAAATGGTTACGTATCGCAGCCACTGTGGTCGAAGACAACAGACGGGAAGCAAAACAGTATGTTCTCGACCAGTATCCGGATTTAAAGTCGATGTATTCGGCTGATGACGACAATACGCAAGTGTTGTATCTCAAGAACGTTACAGCCACATTTTCGTCGTTTGGAGGAGAACCGAAAGAGGTTAAATTCTGATAACGAAATTGCAAAAAGCGTAAAATATTTTTTTTACGCAGAAGTTTACGCAAGGAACGCAAAGATAAAAACGCAAAGGATGCTAATTACTTTGCATTACTTTGCGCTCTTTGTGTTTTTGTCTTCGCTAGATTTGCATCTTTAATCATTACTAATTTTTTCGAACAGCGTACTGGCGTCTATTGTTTGTTCGTCTTCGCGGTTTGTTTTTATTTCCAGCACAGTTTCTCCGGTCGAAAAAACCAGATACAGTACACGTTCGGGCTGTTTTTTCCCTAAATAGCTTCCGCTATCCCATTTGCCGTTGCGGTTGATATCCTCGATTAGCCGGACACGATATTTTCCGGCGTTAAGATACTGGAAAACCGTTTCGCCGCTACCGTCCGCGATTTTTTCCTGAGTAACTTTTGTCTCTTTTTCTTTCATTAACTGGAGAATATACTGTTTGTCGGAGTTTATGATTTCGAGTATCAGTTTGCCGAATTTTTCGGGGTCGGCGGTTTCGAAAGTTTTGGTTATCGTGTCGTTGGTTATACTGTATATATCGACAAAAGCCTCGGGCAACATGACTAATTCGTATTTTGATGCGATTTCCCATTTTGCCGACAGTTTATAGTTTGTCAGACGAATCGAATCCCGTGTTAATGAAGCAATTGTCAGGGGTATTTTTTCTTTGCCGGTATCGTCGAATATCGACAGCCGGATTTTTGAAGTATCGACACGGACAAGCGGCGTTTTGAAAACAAGACTTATGTCATGTTCCACAATAGTTGTAGCATTGGCGCTAATATTCGGCGTTATCGGAATAATTTCCTCTTCTTCTTCCTCATCTTTATTCTTGTTTTTAGCTTTGGGTTTGGGTTTCGAAAAAGGCAATTTTATTTTCACCGTATCGGGCGAAAGATTATTTGATGTATCGGTTCGCAGATATATCAGTTCGCCGGTAATGGTATCTTTGACTTCCCGCGACGTAATCCAAAATTTGAGAGTATCTCTTTGAGGACTTGCTTCTTCGATGATTCGTGATGTGGGGATATCGTCTATCCTGAAGCTTTTAATCACAGGATTGATTTCGTTGAAACGCAGGCTTATCAAACGTTCTTCGGGGCGTTTGGTTTCCATCAATGCTTGCCGTTTGACATTTTCGCTGAACACGTTGAATATAGGAAGCGAATAGAACGAAATAGAATCGCTGTCGGAAAAAGAAGCGGGTAGAATCAGCGAATCGGCAAAAGCAATCTGCTCAATACCTGCATCATAGCGCATATTTGAGTTTTTATCGGTGATGGCGACTATCTTGTATTTCCTGTTTTTTAAGCCTTTGACGATAAAAACACCTTCCTTGTTGGTTATCGAAAGCGCCGAAGGATGCTGTTTGAAAACTATGGAATCGACATTGTCCTCATACAAAAAGATATGCGCTGCATCGATAGGATCCAAAGTAAGGGCATCGACTACATGTCCGGCATAAATCATTGTATCCAGAATATCGCCTGTCGAAAAAATGTAATTGATATAACTTGCAGGATTACCTTCATTTACGTCCACTATGCTCGCTCCGAAATCGATATAATAAGTAACACTGTCCGCCAAAGAAGGGAAAGAAACGACAATACTTTTTCCCCTAATTTTCAATACCGGTTTTTTTGAGGGTAAAGGGGGCGATATTACAAAATTTTTGTTCTGATTTTTAAGCTGTACATATTCGTTGAACGTGAAAATTAGTTCTTTGCCGCTAAATTCTTTTGTCCGTTGTGGAGGATACATTTTCAACAGCACCGGAGCAATAGTATCCTTCGGTCCGCCTGTAGGACCAATGGACGAATTGGCGCAACCCGATATAATCGAGGTTAATAGAACATACAACACCAATGCGGCAAGCAGATACGCTACACACTTGTTATCTTTCGACAGTTTCAACAATTCAAATAATTTAAATAAACCCGATAGACTTGATTTTCACCAAATCTACCGAGTCTTTTATCCGTTCACTAATACGCTTTATTCTGTTTCAGACGCTTTTACATCGCTAACCAATTCAGGACCTTTTAGGACACTGACCAGTTCAACGTCGAAAATCAAAACTCTGCCTGCAAACTGACCGGAATTACCGTAAGCCAAATCGGAAGGAATGTAAAATTTATATCGAGCGCCTTCTTTCATCAACGGCACCCCTTCCTGCCAACCCGGTATCATTCGCGATAATGGCATCTTAACTGCTTTGCCTCTCGATGAATCGAAAGTTTGTCCTTCGGTCACAGTACCGGTGTATATGACATTCACCGTATCCGAAACAGCAGGAGAAATACCTGTCCCTTCTTCGATCACTTTGTATTGCAATCCGCTCGGAAGAACTACGACACTGTCGTTTTTCTTGTTCTCTTCAAGAAAAGCAATACCCTCGTCTTTAACCTTTTGTGTAAAAAAATTGCTGATTACACTTGACGCCCACTGCATGTCGTGAGCCTTGATTGAATCATCGTTCAATATCGACTTGTATCCTGCAAATAATTTGTCGTAATTGACTTTCAGATTCGAGCCTTGAAGATGGCTAACAGTTGAATAGGCTTCGTAAACTCCTATCGCATAACTGACAGAGTCTGGCGCTACAACTACTGATGAAGAAGATTCGGTCTTCTTACTGTTACACGAAACCGCTAACAGCGCTACAAAAAATAAATAAATGAGATGTTTCATAAAAATTCTATACACACTATATTAAATATAACAATTAAAAAATCGTGCAAAGATATATATATTTTTATCAATTCAATAAGATTTTTTTTTTTCGCAGTACGAACTTCAGACTGCAATATTTTTTCGTTATGAAACACAATGCTTTAGCACATTAAATAAATAATCGCATCGAAGGCTGTATTCATTTTTTATTTGCAGATTTTTACAGCAAAATGCAGCGTTTTAGAAAAAAACTGTATCTTTGCCGTTGATTTTAGTTAAGTATAAATTATTATAAAATATAAAAGTAATATGGTTAAAATATTGAAAATGTTTATTGTTTGCATGTTCGGTTCTTTATTTATGACGTCATGTTTGAAAAATAACGAACTGAGAGTTTATGCTGAATTGTATTCCGTGATAAAGTCAAGCGCGGGAACGACGTATTTTTCTTCCGACGAGGAATTGGATTTGTATCTCGAAAATGGATCGTTCGATCCGAAATGGGGCAACGTGGGCGACAGGGTTTTGGTCGGATTCTTCTACAATCCAACTACAATTGCGGAAAACGATACAAAAGTTAACATTACTTTAGAGAATCTAACTTCAATACGGACAGTCAGTTCGGCGCTTCTGCCAACAGCTGCCGATTCGGTTGGTTCCGGAACGTTTGTGTATGACAACAACAGCAGTCAAAGCGGAATTATAGCCTGGGCGGCTCAAAATTATCTGACTGCCATCTTTTTCGTAAGATACACCGATGCGACGAAACATTCTTTTGGATTTATCGAAGAGCCTGAACTGTTCCATAACGATACTCTTTTCTTTACGATGTGGCATAATGCAAAGGACGACAGCAAAACCCGGACTTCGAAATCGCATTTAGCGCTGGATCTGTCCGGTTACGACAATTATCTGTCTGCAAGGGATTCGACGGTGATTTCGATAAAGTATAACGTCGAAAATCAGTCTTCGTCCGGTACCGAAAAATATACTTATAATGTGATGTATCGAAAACGATATAATACTCGATAAGAGGTTATTCGTTTCTTTTCGTCACATAGCGTGCAAGGCTGATTAATGACTGTTTTGCAGGAGAATCGTCGAGGATCGAAATCATATCAATCGCTTTTTCGACGTATTTTTCTGCAACAGAGGTGGCGTAAGTCAAACCATCGTTTTCGAGGACAAAATCTCTGACTGTCGAAATGTATTTCCGGTCTGTCGATGAATGTTTTACGCATTTGAGGATTTCTTTTTGCCGTTTATTGTCCACTTGTTTCAGAGCGTAAATCAACGGTAGAGTGATTTTATTCTCAACTACGTCGTTACCTGTGGGTTTGCCGAGCAAATTTGTTTTTTCGTAATCGAAAATGTCGTCTTTTATCTGGAAAGCCATTCCGACATTTTCGCCGATACGGTACATTGTTTCAGCAAGATGCGAGGCTCCCGACGATTTGGCTCCGACTTCCATCGAGGCGCCAATTAAAACGGCTGTTTTTTTCCGTATAATCTCGAAATAAATCTCTTCGGTCGTATCCAGAGCAATAGATTTTTCGATTTGAATCATCTCGCCTACGCTCATTTCGGCTATAGGATACGACATAATATTCATGAAATCAAACATCTGATATTCCGTAATCAACACAAGCGCCTTTGCCATAAGATAATCGCCGGCGAGTACGGCAATGCGCGAAGTCCATTCGGCATTGACCGATTTGTTTCCTCTGCGCTGGTCCGAGCGATCAACAACATCGTCGTGTACAATCGAGGCAGTGTGAACCATTTCGATAGCCGCCGTCCCAGCAAAAGTCTTGTCATTAATAAACGGTTCTGAAGGCGCCGACGCCATAGCCGAAAGAAAAACACAAGCAGGTCGTATCTTTTTGCCATGCCGGTCGAAAATATATTTTATCACTTCGTTTAGTAACGGAGAATCAGAGAATAAACTCTTACGAAAAAACGTCTCAAATTTATTTAACGCATCTCTAACTTCTTTCGGAAAAGAATTGTAAACATCGGGACATCTTTTGTTCGTCCCCGATTCGACCCTCTTTGTATTTCCCTTCATCGCTTGAATTTGAATGATATCCATCATTATTTTCTTTCAAAATAAACTGCAAAATTAGACATTTTTTTTTGATTGACGATTTCTGATCAACGATTGGCAACGATTGGCTTTTTCTTTTTTTCTTCAGCCATTTTCGATTGTCGTACCGAGGAGGTCGATCGCTGCGCACCGAGGAGGTCGGTCGCTACGCACCGAAGGAGCTAATCGCTACGCACCGAAGGAGCTGTTTGATACTCGTCTGGCTGTGGTTATGGATGCCGATACTGCTACCGAAGCCAACCTGAATACTCAAGGAAAAGGGATATGATTAGGTAAAACTTTTTGTTAATCCTATTTTGGTTGTAAAGTACTGTATTATTTTCGAACTGCCAAAAAATCCAAAAAAATGTCGAAAAACGTATTTTGGCGAGTGATTTTTGTCGAAAAACCGGCAAAAACTGCTGGTGTCTCGACAAAAAAATGACGATTGTTTTATGTCTTATAATCAGATGTTAAGAATTGCTAAAATGACTTAATTGGATAGGAAAGTACAATATTTTTTGTGGTATCCGGAAAAAAGTCATATTTTTGGGGAAAAAATAATCGTAATTTGTATTATGTTTAAGACAGATATATACACCAATAGACGAAGCGCACTTAGAAGCCTGATACCATCGGGCGTAGTGTTGTTTTTGGGGCATGTTGAATCCCCAGTGAACTATGCCGGAAATACTTACCGGTTCAGGCAAGACAGTAATTTTCTGTATTTTTTCGGGCTTAATTTGCCGCAACTTGCCGGCGTTATCGATATCGAAGAAGGCACAGACTGTATTTACGGCAACGACCCCGATATCGAAGATATTATTTGGACAGGCAACCTCCCGTCGATGGAACATCTTGCGGCTCAGGCGGGAATCATTTCCGTGTCGCCGTACAGGGATTTAAGAATCAAGCTGATGTCGGCAATCAGGAAAGGGCGTAAAATACATTTTACCCCACCCTATCGCGGCGACAGCAAAATTATGTTGTCGGATTTGTTGGGCTTACGAATCGGAGAATTAGATAATTACTCGTCAAAACAACTGATTAAGTCGATCGTTAAACTTCGTTCCGAAAAAGAGCCTTGCGAAATCGAAGAAATCGAGAGAGCCTGCGACATAGGATACGAAATGCATACCCTCGCGATGCGGCTGTGTCGTCCTGGAATCTTTGAGTATCATATTACCGGCGCAATGGAAGGAATTGCTGGCGCAGCAAACGGAATGACTTCCTTTCCGAGCATACAGTCCCAAAATTCGGAGATATTGCACAACCACAATCACAACAATATCCTCCAATCCGGGAAAATGCTTGTAACCGACGCTGGAGCAGAAACTTACAGATGTTACGCATCCGACTTTACACGGACAATTCCCGTCAATGGCAAATTCACCGCCAAACAGTTGGAAATCTACAACATCGTTTTGGCAGCAAACAATCTTGCACAGGAAATTGCGAAACCCGAAAAGTTTTATTACGATGTACATATTGCTGCTGCTAAGGTCATTACCGAAGGATTGAAAAGCGCCGGTCTGATGAAGGGCAACGTCGATGACGCCGTTCAATGCGGAGCGCACGCCCTGTTTTTTCCTCATGGACTTGGGCACATGATGGGACTCGACGTGCATGATATGGAAGATCTTGGCGAAAAATATGTCGGGTATGACGATGAAATACAGCGTTCGACACAGTTCGGAACGGCAAATCTGCGTTTGGGACGACGACTGAAAAAGAATTTTGTTCTGACCGTCGAACCCGGGATATATTTTATTCCGGCACTGATTTCGAAATGGAAATCGGAAAAAATAAACAGTTCGTTCATCAATTTTCAGAAAGTTAACGAATATCTTGATTTCGGAGGTATTCGTCTGGAAGATAATATAGTTATAACGGATGAAGGTTGCCGGCGTCTGGGTAAAAGGCGAATCCCTATAACGAAAGAAGAAGTCGAAGAAGAAATGAGTAAATAAACTGTTTGGTCACAATGAATGGAAATGTTTCTTGTATAAGTCGTTCGGGGATTGTTTCGGAAATCACAGTCGAAAATATTACAGTCAATATCATCAGCGTATCAGCGTGTTCGGAATGTCGCGCCAAAGAGATGTGTTCTGCATTTGAACGTCGCGAAAAGATTGTCTTCGTACCAAATACAGGTCAGGACATACAGTGTGGCGATAAAGTTAATGTAATGATAAATATAAGTATGGGAATTAAGGCGGTTCTGCTGGCATATTTTATGCCGGTTATAATTGTCGTGGCGATGCTTTTGTTTCTGCTCGAAGCAAAAACAGGAGAGTTTTATGCAGGCGTAATATCATTGATATCGCTTGTGGGATATTATTTTGTGATATATTTAGTTCGAAAAAAACTAAAAAAACAATTTTCTTTTTATATCGAAAAAGCAGGCTGAAATTAATGGATACAATCATTTTCACAGTATTGGTTTTGAGCGTTCTGGGAGTTTTGCTGGCAGTAATTCTTTATTTTGTTGCTCAAAAGTTTAAAGTATTCGAAGATCCCCGTATCGACGAAATTGTCGAAATCCTTCCGGGCGCTAACTGCGGCGGATGCGGTTATGCCGGATGCCGGGCTTTTGCGGAAGCATTAGTCAAAAACGATGATATTTCGACATTGCTCTGTCCTGTCGGCGGCAGCAATGTAATGAACAAATCGGCTGAACATCTGGGAAAAACAGCCTCAGTCAAAGACCCTTTGATTGCGGTGGTTCGTTGCGCCGGATCGTGCAAAGTGCGACCAAAAACAAACGAGTTCGAGGGCGCTAAATCCTGCGCCGTGATGTCAACGACCTATTCGGGCGACACGGGTTGCAGTTTCGGCTGTCTTGGACAGGGCGACTGTGTGGTCTCCTGCGGTTTCGATGCAATTCGTATCAATCCCGAAACGCTGTTGCCCGAAGTCGATGAAGAAAAATGCACGGCTTGTAGCTCCTGCGTTAAAGCTTGTCCGAAATTTATTATCGAACTGAGAAAAAAAGGTCCTAAAAACAGACGGATCTATGTTTCTTGCGTCAATAAAGACAAGGGCGGCGTGGCAAAAAAATCGTGCGGAGCGGCGTGTATCGGCTGTATAAAGTGCCAGAAAGTCTGCACTTTCGACGCAATAACCATAGCCAACAATCTGGCTTATATCGACAATGCAAAATGCCGTCTGTGTCGCAAATGCGTCGCCGAATGTCCTGCAAATGCAATATGGGAGTTAAATTTTCCCCCTCGAAAACAGGAAATTAAAACGGAATGAATTTTAGATTTATGAGTATGAAGATTAAAACATTTAAACACGGGGGAATACATCCCGACGACAATAAAATATCCGCCGAATCGGCTATCGAAACCGTGACACCCGAAGGTATTGTGCAAATATTTCTTTCACAGCATATTGGCGCTCCGGCGACATCGGTTGTGGCTAAGGGCGATAAAGTGAAAACCGGTCAGTTGATTGCGAAAGCGACGGGGTTTGTTTCGGCAAATATCCATTCGTCGGTGTCGGGAACGGTTAGGAGCATCGACCTTGTTGCCGACCATCTGGGAATCAAAAAAGAAGCGATAACAATAAATGTCGAAAACGATGAATGGCAGGAAGATATCGATCGTTCGGACGATATTGTGAGAGAAATAAAACTGACGGCAGAAGAGATATTGAAGAAAGTCGCCGATTCGGGATTGGTCGGTCTTGGCGGAGCGGCTTTTCCTTCGCATGTCAAACTGTCTGTTCCTCCGGGTAAAAAGGCTGAATGTCTGATTATAAACGCCGCCGAATGTGAACCGTATCTCACTTCCGACTACCGGGTGATGATGGAGCATACAGAAGAGTTAATGATTGGCGTTCAGATACTAAAGAAGGCAACAGGCGTGCCGGTCGCATACATCGGCGTCGAAGTCAATAAGCCGGAAGCAATCAAAAAATTAAACGCCCTGACATCCGAATATAAAGGTATCACGATAGTTCCACTTAAGAAAAAATATCCTCAAGGAGGTGAAAAACAGTTAATTAAGGCTGTAATAAACCGTGAAGTTTCGTCGGGCGGTTTGCCTGTCGATGTGGGCGCAATCGTTCATAATGTGGGGACTGCGTTTTCGGTGTATGAGGCTGTTCAGAAAAACAAACCTCTAATCGACAATATCGTAACCGTCACAGGAAAAAATATTCCCGTCCAAAAAAATCTGCTCGTAAGGGTAGGAACTCCTGTTTCCAAACTTCTGGACATCGTCGGAGGAATACCGGAAACGACAGGTAAAGTGATATTTGGCGGACCAATGATGGGAAAAGCGGCAAGTAATCCAAACGCTCCAACGCAAAAAAGTACATCGGCAATACTGCTGATGCCCGACGAAGAATCGCATCGTGGAAAACCATCATCCTGTATTCGTTGCGCCCGTTGTGTTGCCGTCTGTACGATGAATCTGGAACCGTATCTGCTTAAACGACTGTCGGAACGCAAAATGTTCGAAGAATCGGAAAAAAACAGCGCTCACGACTGTATCGAATGTGGAAGCTGCGTTTATACCTGTCCCGCAAATATTCCTCTACTCGACTATATTCGTCTGAGTAAGGTAGAAGTCCTGAAAATGAAGAGAAACAGAAAATAGTTAACGTATTATGCTCAAAAGAAAATGGTGCATTTCAAATCGTCGCAAAAGTATTACTTTTGCAAAAAATATTAAACATTAGTAAGATATGACAAAAGCAGAATATTTGGCTATAGCAGCCAGTCGTTATGAAGAGTTAGAAGCGCTAAAATAGTAAAAATAACAAACAGTATTTTAGTATTTTACTCATAATTATCAAAATTTTTTAGCCCCTATTATTTTTCCTTTTTCAATAAAAACGGTGGTGTCCTTGTTTTATTGTTATATCTGTTTTTATAAATCTATATATGCCAATATTTTACATTTTTCACGCCTGTGTTTTCATCAATTTTTATATCCATATTGACAAAATAATTG
>JAITKY010000167.1 GCA_031278135.1 Prevotellaceae bacterium
TCCGGATTCGGATTTTTATTCATAACGATTTGCTTTTAAGATTCCACTTAACAGCATCAGACCGTTATGAGCCAGAGCAGCGAGTTCGTCTTCGCCGGGATATATCGACATGGGAGCAATAAATTCGACCATTTCGCGGATGTAGTTACAGATATACTGGTCGTTTGCAATACCTCCGGTTATCAGAATCGCATCGACATCACCTTTGAGCGCCGCAGCCATCGAGCCGGCGTATTTTGCGATCTGATAAGCCATTGCGTTTATTATCAGCAGACATTGTTCATCGCCTGTTTCCGCTCTTTTTTTGACTTCGGAATAATCGTTTGTACCGAAATACGCCATAAACCCTCCTTTACCGACAAGCATTTTTTCGATTTCATTTTTGCCGTATCGACCACTGAAACAGATATCTACCACCTGTTTTGCCGGTAAACTTCCCGACCGTTCGGGCGAAAGAGGTCCGTCGCCGTACAGTGCATTGTTGACATCGATGATTTTTCCACGACGATGTGCGCCAATCGACACGCCTCCGCCGAGATGTGCTATTATCAGATTGATATCTTCGTATGCCTTGCCAATCGATGCGGCATATTTACGGGCGATGGCTTTCTGATTTAGAGCATGGAATATCGGCGTCCGTTTAAATGCTGGATGTCCGGCGACCTTCGCTACGTCCTGCATCTCGTCAACGACAACAGGATCGACAATATACGCTCGACCGGAAGACGTTTGTCCGGCAAGTTTGGTGGCAATCAAAGCGCCCAGATTGCTCGCATGTTCTCCCATGGTGTTGGTTGATAAATCTGCTATCATCCTGTCATTGACCTCGTACACTCCCGAAGGAATAGGCTTGAGCAATCCGCCTCGAGCCATGATGATGTCGATGGCCGACAACGAAAAGTTGATTGCATCAAGTTCTTCGACGATAGCGTTTTTACGATACTCATACTGTTCCGTTATACTCGAAAAACTGTTTAAAATTTCGGTATCGTGCACTATTTTTTTTGTAAAAACAGGATTTTCATTATTGAATATCCCTATTTTAGTTGACGTAGAACCGGGATTAATGGTCAAAATATAAAAATTATCCATATTAACCTGTCATTTTAATGATTATGCCATATTAACGACAAGCGATGAACTTACTTTGAAGTCCATCGCTTTCGCAACTAATTGTGTGAACAAATTTTTTTACAGTTTATTATTAACAAACCTCTCCTCAACTATTTTCCAATCCAAAATATCCCAAAAGTTTTTCACATAATCGGCTCTTCTGTTCTGATAATCCAGATAATACGAATGTTCCCAGACGTCGCAGCATATCAGCGGCAGTCCTGTTTTACTGTGAATGGGGTTTCCTGCATTTTGTTCCTGACTGATGGCTATGCTGCCATCGTCTTTTTTGTAGAGCCATGCCCAACCCGAACCAAACAACGATATCGACGCTTTACTGAATTCTTCCTTAAATTCGCTGAACGAACCAAATTGTTTTTGTATCGCTTCCAATAATTTACCCGACGGTTCGGCTTTCGGAGACGGTGAAAACGACTTAAAATAGATGTCGTGATTCAAAACCTGTCCGGCATTGTTGAATATCGCACCGTCCGATTCTCTGACAATGGTTTCCAAATCTGCATTTTCGAATTTCGTACCCAGAACAAGTCCATTAAGATTATTGACATACGTCAAAAAATGTTTTCCGTGATGGAATTCAATCGTTTCTTTTCCAATCGCAGGAGCCAGAGCTTCAACTGCATACAATAATTTTGGCAATTCAAATTTCATTTTACTCCAATTTTAAACAATTACACACTTTCACTTAAAATAAATACTAAAACAAATGTGATACGAAAAAGTTCTATCAGACTATCCTGTTCATTAATTCTGATTCAGACTATTCTGTTTATATCCGAAAATTCTCTTAAAGCATTCTGAATGTATTCGTTTCTGACCTCGTCCGAAACGAGCGGCACGCCTCCGTAAAACAGACTTTTATAGAAAGTTATGCCCGTAAAACCAAAAATCGTTTCTATCGAAAGAACATTCATTGCATCATGGACATGTTTATAGTCTTCCGAATAAGCACCGGTAGAACAGATTGTTGATCCTTTACGTGGCGACAACAATCCATTCGATCCATCGGCAACATACTCATATGCAAATCCATCGGCGAAAACTCTGTCAATATATCCTTTCATAATAGCCGGCATGCCTCCCCACCAAACAGGAAATACAAAGATGATATGGTCAGCCCATTTCACATATTCCTGTTCTATTTCAATGTCTTTCGGAGTTTTGTTATCTGCGATCGACGAAAAATCATCGGCGCTTAGCACCGGATTAAATCTGAGTTCGTATAAATGACGTAATTTCACTTCATCACCTTGATTCAGAAGATGATTGTGCAGGGCTTTCACCAGCGAACTGTTAAAACTTGCAGGGTTCGGGTGTGCAAAAATTATTAAATGTTTCATTATAAAAATATTATACAGTTTATTATTAAATTTTTCATTCGTAATTATTAATTATCTCAAAATGCTCATGATCGATATATTTTTCGCAGTAACAGCACTGCATTTCTAAGGGTTCGGACGACACTTTACGAAATTTTGTTTTGATGTTTTCGTGATTTGTAACACACTTTGGATTAATACATTTCAGAATATTTTCCGTTATTTCGGGAACTTCGACTTCGCGTTTTTCCACAACTTCGTAGTTGCGTATGATGTTGAGTTTTGCCATTGGCGCTATCAGGGCGATTCTGTTCACTTCGTCGGGAGTAAAAAATCTGTCGGTCACCTTTATAATGGCTTTTTTTCCCAATTTTTTACTGTCGAGATTCATGCCGAATGTTATCTGATTTTCGCAGTTTTGTAATCCTAATATATTGATTACTTTAAATAAAACATTCGACGGGATTCGGTCTATTGCCGTTCCGTTTTTTATCGCGCTCACTTTCAATTCTTTTTCCATAATTATATTTGTTTTTTAATTTTTTCGGCAATCGAAAATAAAATGTAAAATGCTATCGTTATGCTTATTCCTTTCAGATGCCAGACAGCGATAAACACGATGGCGCATACCGACAGCAGCAATTGTAAACTGTATTTTTTCACAAAATCGGGACTTTTCTTTATTTTCAGCGAAAACATTGGTAACTTGCACACTAACAGGAAACAAAACACCGGAATAAGTGCCAACAAAACATAAAATCCTGTAACGGAGAACATGTCGAAACCCGTTAATCCGCAGAAAAACAGTGTAGATGCCGGAGTAGGAAGCCCGATAAATCCGGAAGTTTGCTTTTCGTCGATATTAAACTTCGCCAGTCGCAATGCCGAAAACACAGCGATAAAAAAGGCTAAAAACGGTGTAAATACCGGTATTTCAGCCGCCACGTGTATTTGCGACACCGACAAAATATAAAATACAATTGCCGACGGAGCAACTCCAAAACTCACCATATCTGCCAAAGAATCAAGTTGAAGCCCTAACTGCGATTGCGCTTTCAACAAGCGTGCAACAAAACCGTCGAAAAAATCAAGTATCGCAGAAACAAAAATGAAATATGTCGCATCCGTTATATTTCCATTGATAGCCAACACAATAGCAATACATCCACAAAAAAGATTTCCGGCAGTTAAAATATTCGGAATACTGCTTTTTATTATCCGTATCATGTTCTTTTTGTCTAATAATCAAACTTTTGTAACCATTTAACTTTCGAGCAGAAGTTTCAAACAGTTATGCAGTCTCACGATTTCGTCAAGCGAAATGAACGGTTTGGAATTTTCTTTTATCGAATAAATAAAATCCTGCAATTCAAACTGTTCCAGGTCGCCTACTTCGGGCAGTCCGGCGAGTCCCTTTATCAGATTGCCTGTTATTGCTTTTGCCGGACGAAGCGAATGCCATTCCCGTTTCCTCAAATCGATGTACGCCAGATTACGTTCGGCAATGATTCTGAGGTCGTGTTTCTCGAAAAAGCCTACAGGTATGCCGGTTATGGTCGATGTCGCCTTTGTTACAAATTCGAGATTCACTATTTGCATCTCCGTACGTTTCGAAATCAAAGGGTAAAACGACTGATTCGCCCTGATAACATCTTCTCCCACAAGCATTATCGACGCCATTATCTCCGGAATAATGTCCACTTCCTGACGTTGCTGCTGATACAGATATTCTCTGTTAAAGAATATGTTTCGTATCGTATGATATTCATCAACAATATCTTCGATTCCCCAAAAATATATTTTGGGAAACGATACTTGCGCCATGATTTTCGCTTCGACAGCCAAGTCGGCCATATACTTTATTTCGGCGTTCATCAACACATCGTAATCTTCTATAAAGATATGTTTCAACGCTTTAATAGAATCAGAGATGATTTTCCGGCGTACTTTTCCCAAAAATATGACGGCATCGGCTTCGGCATGCAAGTCTTCCAGCGAAAGAAATTCATTATCCGGATAATCCGTCGGTTTATCGGCGGGAAACCATGCCCCAATAAACTCAACGTCCTCACTATAACGGGATAACACTTTCCTGTAAGCATCGAAATTATCCGAATTTCCCACAAACGCTATTTTTATCAATTCCATAAAAACATTTTTTTTCGCAAATTTATACAAAATATATGAACTGTAA
>JAITKY010000149.1 GCA_031278135.1 Prevotellaceae bacterium
TGTGGTATCGGCGAAAATCGGCGGTTTGTGTTCAACGTTTTCGCTTTTGCCGGCAAACGCGAAATTTGTTGCGATTGCTCTTTTCGCGTTGAACGAAAGCAATATAACAGTGGCAACAAGAGGCAGAAGCAACCATTTCATCTTATAGACCGGGTGCGTTTTTTCTTTGTCCATCATTTCTATACGTTTTTTAAAATTTGAAAAATTAAAATAATTAGCCATATCGTTTATATAAGTTAACTGATTGATATGCAATAAATGATATTGATAGTGTTTCCGGTTGATTCCACTTTGCAACATTTCGTTATCAACGATATATTCCAGATTGTTACGGATATCGCTGTTCAGAACCCATGCGAAAGGATTCCACCAGAAAACACTGCGGTTTACAGCCGCTACGATTATGTCAACACTGTGACGTTGACGTACATGCACAAGTTCATGACGGATAATTTCATCAAATTCTCCGACATCGTGCAATTTGGGATTAATGTAGATCCGTTTTCCGAATGAAAAAGGCTTGATTGGTGCCTCGATGTCTAATATGTTGTATTGTTGATACTTGTATTTTCGACATACCCGCAACGAAGCGAGGCTCAAAAACTGTATCACGAAACGAATCAACATAACAATCACGCCTGCAATAAATACAGTCGTCAAAATATCAACGAACGAATACTGTTGCCACCATTTTGTGGTTGTTTTCGGCAACGGTTCTACATTCGGGAGCATTCCGGAAATTTCAAGAATTTCAGGAATAAATAACATTTTCGGTTCTTCCGTGATTTCCAGAACAATCGCCGGTTGTGCAACACGGGACAATTGCAGGATATTATTCTGTACCGGAGGTAAAATCCTGAAATCGAAGTGTATCAGCGGAGCGATATACGAAAATATCAATCCTGCCATAAAATAATAGCGTATCATTTTATGGAAAGTGTCGCGCCGCAACAACAGCCGGTAACAAAACAGCAAAACGCATTGGACGATTGCTGTTTTCAACAAATATGTCAATAATTCAGTCATCGTTTTGTTTTTCAATCATGTCGATAATTTCCTTTAAATCTTTTGCCGATATTTGTTTTTCGCCGGCAAAAAACGCCACAACTTCCTTATACGAATTTGAAAAATAATTGTTTACAACAGTTGTCATAAACTGTTTTTTGTATTCCGATTCTTTGATAACCGGAAAATACTCATTCACATTTCCTACAACTTTGTGCGATACATACGATTTCTTTTCCAGATTTTTGATGGTCGAAACAAGTGTGTTGTAGTGCGGTACGGGTTTTGTGTGATTTTTAATAAAGTCACGCACAAACCCTTTACCCGTTTTCCAGATGGCAAGCATAGCCTCCTGCTCCTGAATTGTCAATTTTTTAAATTTTATATTCATATCATACAATTTTTCGACAAAGGTACGAAATTTTCGGAGATCGCAACACGAAATTGAATTTTTTTTGAATTTTTTTCAAAATAACCGTATGAACAGGTCCCGGAATGACAGATTCTACGAAAATTTCGTAATAAAAAAGAACATTCCAGGGAAAAGTCATACCTTTGCAAACAGTTACAGGTTTAATTATGAACGATAACACCCACATAATCACCGATACAGGCGCAATTCAAGCTCCTGTTATCATTTCCGCAAGCCGTTCAACGGATATTCCGGCGTTTTATGCACAATGGTTTATCGATAGATTGAGAGCAGGTTATGTGATTTGGTATAATCCGTTTAATCATAAGCCGGTGCATGTATCGTTTAAAAATACGAAAGTTGTGGTTTTCTGGACGAAAAATCCCAAACCATTGATCCCATACCTCAAAGAATTGGACGACAGAGGTATTCATTATTATTTCCAGTTTACTTTGAATGATTACGAACACGAAAGTTTCGAGCCGGATGTCCCGTCGTTAACGGAGAGAGTGGACGTTTTTCGTCAATTATCCGGATTAACCGGTAAGGAAAAAGTAATATGGCGATTTGATCCGTTGATTGTTACGTCGCAACTTGCGCCTCGCGATTTGCTGAAAAAGATTTGGAATACCGGCAATCGTCTGAAAGGCTGTACGGATAAATTAGTATTCAGTTTTATCGACATCAAAGCCTATCGCAAAGTTCAAAACAATCTTGTGAAAAAAATCCCCTCATTTTCAAGAGAAAATATCGAAAATTCGGAACTTTCCGACGAACAGATGACCGAAATCGCCGAAGGACTTGCGAAAATCCGGGAACGTTGGAAATCCGAAGGATGGGACATATCATTGGCGACATGCGCCGAACAAATCGATTTGAGTAAATACGGCATCGAACATAACCGCTGTATTGACAGCGAATTAATGAAACGGATTTTTTCGGACGATAAAGATTTTATTTCCAAACTCGTCAGTTTGAAAGACAAAGGACAGCGAAAAACTTGTGGCTGTACGGTTAGCAAAGACATTGGTATGTATAACACTTGCAGACACTTTTGTGTGTATTGTTACGCAAACATATCGCAGTCGGCGGTCAAAAACAAGTAAAACATTGTCTCATGATAATGAGTGAAGATTTCCAAGGAAAAAACCAGGATTTCCCAGAAAAAATCAAGAAATCTTAGAAAAAAGGTAGGAAATCCTAGAAAATACGAAACGGATATTGCAATGACACTTTTTGTGAGCGATAGATTAACAGGCAATTTTAGTCAATTCATAGCCGAATTCTTTCCCAAACGGAAAGCTTTCGAGAATGCTGCAAGAAGAGAGCGGAGGCAAAAAAATATTTTTCACAGCATCTCAAAAATAAGATTTAACAGGGTCGTCTACTCTTCGGGCTGGGTAGTACGTCCCGCCGGTTATCAAGATTTGTTTAATACAGGAGGTATATTGAGTTGCGGTAAGAAGGTCGGCAAGCCCGCCGTATGCCTTTGACTACGAAAAATCGTCGCCTGTCCCGTTACACCATCTCTTTGGCATCGGGTGTGACGTTTGGGGTCTCGTACAGTCCAAGATCGTTGGGCTTCGCTTTTTCGGTCAGACGTATGCTGAGTACAGTTTCGACTTCGTTGACCTATTCAAGTTCTACGGCGAGTCGTGCGTCGCTGTAACGATAATACAATTGATATAATAGTTTTCGGACAGACACTATCTATGACGACAAACTTGCTATCGTCGATGCCGTCGTTGATCGCA
>JAITKY010000153.1 GCA_031278135.1 Prevotellaceae bacterium
AATTATAAATCAGTTACGACTTTAAATTTCGGGACAAGAATTTTCATTATAATCCATCCTATTAAATATGAAACGGAGCATATAGAAAACACTATCATATAGCCTGTATCTATACCATAAACAACAGAATGTCCATTGTCGGTCAATCCTTCAAGGAATTTTTCCGGTAATTTTTCATCTATATACTGAGGAAATTTTTCTAAAAATGGAATTCCGTCAACCGTTGACCAGACTTTTTGTGCGTAATCAAACAACATTCCCGAACCTTTATTTATGATAAAAGCGCTTATTCCACCAGCCATTCCCCCAATACCGGTTATAGTAGCAATTGCTTTTTTAGGAAACATGTCGCCTACTGTTGAGAATATATTTGCTGACCAGGCCTGATGTGCTGCGGCTGCAATACCTATGATTATCACCGGTACCCAATAGGAAATATATCCTAATGGCTGCGCTAAAAGCGCTAATAGCGGAAAAAAAGCGAATATCAACATCGACTTCATTCTTCCTTCATACGGGTTCATATTTTTTTTAGTGATAAAATATGATGGAAGCCATCCTCCAATAATAGCTAAGAGGGTTATCATATACAAAACAAATAAAGGAAATGCACTTTGAGTAGAATCCATCTTGTACACGGAACTTAAATACGCAGGAGCCCAAAACAGGAAAAACCACCAAACTCCGTCTGTCATGAATTTACCGACAGCGAAAGCCCATGTCTGTTTATATTTGAAACATTTTATGAACGCTACCTTTTCTGTTGTTTTTTCATCTTTTTCGTATATGTGTTTATCCTGCTTTATATATTCCAGTTCGGCAGCATTAATTTTAGGATGAGTTTCCGGTTTTTCGTAAATAAACAACCATGCTCCCATCCATATAAAACCCAATGCACCTATTATAATAAAAGCCGTTTCCCATCCCCATGCTTTTGCAATAAATGGAATAGAAACAGGTGCAACAAGAGCTCCTATTGTTGCTCCGGCATTAAATATACTTGTCGCTAATGCTCTGTCTTTTTTAGGGAAAAATTCTGCTGTCGCTTTTATTGCAGCCGGAAAGTTGCCGGCCTCTCCAATAGCCAACACAAGACGTGCAAAAATAAATGTAATGACACTGATATTTATCACTAAACCCACATTGCCGACAGTCGAAATAATCTCCTTTGCTTTTTCAAAGCTTACAAACCATGAGCCTGTAAGTATGCCCGAAGTTACGATTCCGCAAAAAGCATGAATACATGCACCTACAGACCAAATGCCGATTGCCCACATATATCCTTTTTTCGTATCCAACCAATCGACGAATCGTCCTGCAAATAACATAAATATTGAATAAAATAAAGTAAAAAAAGAAGTGATTGTCCCATAATCGTCATTTGTCCAATGAAACTCTGGAACTAAAAAATCTTTCCAAGTCAAAGACAGAACTTGTCTATCGAGATAGTTAATAGTTGTAGCAAAAAATAATGTTACGCAAATGACCCATCTGAAATTGGTCATTTTGACAGTCTGTTTTTCTGATACGTTCATAAGTCGGATTTTATTTTATTGATTATCGACAATACATTTTGGCAAATATCCGAGATTTTGCCCCAGTCGCCGCTCGCGATCGTTTTTTTCGGGAACAGCGACGATCCGATTCCAACACAATCGACGCCGGCTTTAAACCATTGTGAAAGATTTTCTTCGGTCGTTTCGACGCCTCCGGTGACCATGATTCTTGTCCACGGCATCGGCGCTTTGATGTTTTTCACAAACGAGGGACCTCCGACATTTCCGGCGGGAAAAATCTTCACGATTTCGGCGCCCAATTCTTGTGCATAACCGATTTCGCTCACCGAACCGCATCCCGGAATGTATGCTATTTGCCTGCGATTGCACACTTTAAAGACGTCGGGATTCAACGATGGACCAACCACAAAATTGGCGCCGCACTGTATGTACAACGCTGCCGCAGGAGCATCGACAATCGTTCCTACGCCCAAAATCATTCCGGGACATTCGACAGCAACCCATTTTTCGAGCTGAGCGAAAATTTCGTGCGCAAAATCGCCGCGATTGGTAAACTCAAAAACACGAATGCCGCCATCGTAACACGCTTTAACCACTTCCTGCATTACGTCGATATCCGGATGATAAAATATCGGTAACATTCCTGTTTCGAATATTGTCCGACACACTTCTATTCTTTTATATCTTGCCATATTTTATTAATTATGTGATGTATAAATTATTTCGGTTGTTTTCCTATGTACGCAAGGATGCCGCCATCAACGTAAAGCACGTGACCGTTTACGAAATCGGAAGCCGCTGAAGCAAGGAATATTGCAGGTCCTTCTAAATCTTCCGTAGTACCCCAGCGTGCTGCCGGCGTTTTTGCGATAATGAATTCGTTGAATGGATGTCCTTTTTCACGTAAAGGCGCTGTTTGCGGAGTAGCAATGTATCCAGGACCGATGCCATTGACCTGTATATTATATTCTGCCCATTCGCAGGCAAGGTTTTTGGTAAGCATCTTCAACCCGCCTTTTGCCGCCGCATAAGCCGACACGGTTTCTCGTCCCAATTCGCTCATCATAGAACAGATGTTGATGATTTTGCCTCCGCCTTTTTCGATCATTCCGGGAACCACGGCTTTTGAGACAATAAACGGACCGATAAGGTCTACTTCAATCACTTGGCGAAATTCTCCGGCGGTCATGTGCAAAGCGGGGATACGTTTAATTATGCCGGCATTATTCACCAGAATATCAATCGTTCCGACTTCGGAAACAATTTTCGTTACTGTATCCGTAACTTCTGTTTCGTTAGTAACATCACAGACATATCCGTGCGCTGTGATTCCCGCTTCTTTGTACGAGGCTATCCCTTTTTGAACCAAATCGAGGTTGATGTCATTAAAAACGATTGTAGCGCCCTCGCTGTGAAACGCTTTCGCTATTGCCATCCCTATTCCGTAGGATGCGCCCGTAACGAATGCTGTTTTCCCTTCCAAACTAAATCTTTTAACCATTCTTTATTCCTTTTTAATACAATTCAATAATAAATGATTTCGGCACAAAAGTACAACATTTTTATCAGTTTGAAAAAAAAAACATTAATTTTGTCCTGCGAAAATGCGTGTAAATATTTTTGGCACACTTTTTGCGTTGTTTTACTAAACAATAGAATGAAATGAGATTTTTTTTGATTATTTTAATGATGTTTTCCCTGCTTACTACGGTGCAGGGACAAGAAAAGATTGAATGTGAGGAGATTGTAAACGCTATAAAGAACGCTCAAGCGACGGAATTATCTCCTTATCTGGCTAATACAGTCGAATGTGATATGTTCGGCAAGAGTAATGTGTACAGCAAGGCACAAACCATACAGGTGATGAAAGATTTTTTCACTCAAAATAAACCGAAGCAATTCACCGTCAATCATCAAGGCGGACAGGGAGAGACAAAATTTTTCATAGGTACGTATAAGACTATCACCGGAAAAAAATTCCGGATATCGTGTTCTGTCAAGCAGGAAGCCGGCAAAACAGATATAATCCGGCAAATCCGGATCGAAGATTATACGGATAATCAGCCGTAAATGTGATTGTTGATTTTTAGGTGTACGAATGCAGTCTTTGTTATTTTCAATCAGAATATTGATTTTATCAGCCTATTTTGGCGGCTAAAATCGGTAGCGGGGATTTTTTCGTTTCGTACCGCAACTAAAAGCGAAATGATGCTTGAAATCTGTTATTTACGAAAGCGTTATATCGATTATAATCATATCGTCATTATAAGGGCGCAGCCCGAAGCAATTCCGGATTCGAGAAAATTTTCCGGAACGCGCTTCGGGCTACGTTATTATAATGACAGACGATGATGTGATTATATCTCACAAAATTATACCGCTTTAAGTATAATTCATGTAATTTGTGGACTTAATTCCCGTATCCATATCCGTAACTGTGACCATAGCGACCATAGCTGTGTCCGTAGCGTCCATAATATTTGCCCGACGACATGTTGGAACCGTTAAGCAGGACTGCCATATTAGAGAATTTGCCTGTTTTGTAGATTTGTTCCAGTTCCGGAAGCATACGGCGGTCGAGCAGTCC
>JAITKY010000239.1 GCA_031278135.1 Prevotellaceae bacterium
TTCGTAGTCGCGATTACTGAAAAACGGAGGATCGAGGTAAATTAAATCCACCGTTTCGCTATCCATCCCTTTCAGGATTTCCAGATTATCGCCGAGTATCAGTTTATTTATACACATAATTTATTCTCCAGTATGATACAATCTTCTTTATTTCAATCGCAATATGGAATCATTCATGACACTTTTACGCCGCAAAGGTATATAAATTTTGGATATACGGTAAAATTTTAGCACATGCCATATTCCGGCAACACATTATAAATATCGACTTTTTACATAAAAACAAATTGAAAGCCTGCTTATTTTCAATAATCAGGAAATATTTTTGAGCGAGATATTATTTTTTTTCATACTTTTGCGCTTTAAAAATATAGATTATTACGAATGGGAAAAAGAGCGTTTCAGAAAATATATACACAATTACAGGCTATCACGAAAGCCACTATAGTTGTTAAAGCACATGGAATAGGTAACGATGAACTTGCAATGGTCGGTAACCGTCTGGCACAAGTTGTACGGATTATTGGCGATATGGTTACTTTACAGGTTTTTGCGGGGACAGAAGGAATTTCGACGGATACCGAAGTAATATTTCTCGGCGAACCGCCAACGTTGAACGTTAGCGACGAACTTGCCGGACGGTTTTTCGACGCTTATGGAAACCCCGTCGGCGGTGGAGAAAAAATTGCCGGCGACAAACGGGAAATCGGAGGTCCGTCGGTCAATCCGTACAGGCGTAAACAACCTTCGGAATATATCCACACAGGCATAGCCGGCATCGACCTGAACAACGCTTTAGTGTCGGGACAGAAAATCCCTTTCTTCGCCGACCCCGACCAGCCTTACAATCAAGTAATGGCAATGGTAGCGCTCAGAGCGCAGGTCGATAAGATTATTCTTGGAGGAATGGGAATCAGCAACGATGATTTTCTGTATTTCAAGAAAGTTTTTGAGAATGCGGGCGCTTTAGACCGGATAATATGCTTTGTAAATACCACCGAACAGCCGCCCGTCGAACGGTTGCTTATTCCGGATATGGCTTTGACGGCTGCCGAATATTTTGCGGTGGACAAAAATGAGCGCGTTCTTGTCCTGCTGACGGACATGACTCAATACGCCGACGCACTCAGCATTGTGTCGAACAGGATGGATCAGATACCTTCGAAAGACAGCATGCCGGGTTCGCTTTACTCCGATTTAGCGAAAATCTACGAAAAAGCAGTACAGTTACCCGAAGGAGGCTCGATCACCATTATCGCCGTCACCACGCTGAACGACGGAGATATTACCCATGCCGTACCCGACAACACAGGATATATCACCGAAGGACAGTTATTCCTTCGCAAAGACAGCGATACGGGAAAAGTGATTGTTGATCCGTTCCGAAGCCTGTCGCGTCTGAAACAATTAGTTGTCGGTAAACAAACTCGCGAAGACCATCCTCAAGTAATGAACGCAGCGGTACGTCTGTATGCCGACGCCGCAAATGCAAAAACAAAACTTGAAAATGGATTCGAACTGTCCGATTACGACAGAAGATGCATGGGGTTTGCAAAAGAATATTCTGAAAAACTCCTCGCCGTCGATCTGAATATCGATGCTACGGAAATGTTAGACCGGGCATGGGATTTGTTCTCCAAATACTTCGTTAAGGCAGAAGTAAGCATCAAAAACGAATTGATGAACAAGTATTGGAAAACGGATAATGTATTATAATGTACGAATAATAACATGGTTAGAGCGAAAAAATTTCTTGGACAGCATTTCTTGAAAGATAAAAATATTGCAAAAAAAATCGTTGATTCGCTTGATGCTGCAACAAAAAACATACTCGAAGTTGGTCCGGGAACGGGTGTTTTGACTCAATTTTTGCTTCAACGTCCCGAAAATTTGAAATTAGTGGAGATCGACAGAGAATCAATTGCTTTTTTAAAGGAAACATATCCCCAATTTCGGGCTGACGGAACCCCCGAAAACAAAAAAATATCCCTATATCAGGACGATTTTCTCGAAATGGAACTCAATAATCTGTTCGAAGGCGACAGTTTTTCCGTGATAGGAAATTTTCCGTACAATATTTCGTCGCAGATATTTTTTAAAGTAATAAAATATAAAGAGATTATTCCCGAAGTCGTTGGCATGGTGCAAAAGGAAGTAGCCGAACGTATGGTTGCAAGTCCGGGAAAGAAAACTTACGGTATTCTCAGCGTACTCTTACAGCGCTGGTATAATATTGAATATTTGTTTACTGTCGATGAAAATGTGTTTGTTCCGCCGCCGAAAGTCAAGTCGGCGGTGATAAAGATGACCCGCAACGACCGGCAAGATATGCAATGTAATGAAGAACTGTTTATCAGGCTGGTCAAAACAACTTTTAACCAGCGCCGTAAAACCATAAGAAATTCGATAAAACCATTGTTGGGCGACAAAACCTGCGATTGTAACTTTTTGAACCTGCGACCCGAACAACTTTCCATAACACAGTTTATTGACTTTACAAACGAATTGGAGAAAATTTTATGACAAACTCGCTGCTCTGGAAAATACAAAAAAAAGACCATCCCGCTAAAGCATTCCTTTTCGGTACAATACATGTTTATGATTCAAATGTATTCGGGATTCCGGACATGATCTACAAACTGATTGATGAGGTAGACATATATTCCCCCGAAACCGACAATCGACTAACTTCATACGTCAATATGTTAAATTACATGACTGTCGATGACCCCAATTATTCTCTCAAAGATTATCTCAGTCCCGAAAGTTATGTCAGGATATTGAATATCGCCGGAATCGATACGGATATTTTGGACAGATACAAACCGTTTTTTGTTTCGTCGCTGATATTGAAAGATAAGGACATGCCCGATGATTCTATCGACGGCGACCTGTTGAATTACGCTGCCGACGCCGGCAAAACGATCTGTGAACTCGAAAGTGTCGACGAACAAATCGGTGCAATTGACAATATCCCGTATAAGGAACAGTCCGAAATCATCGAAAACGCCATACTTTCTCTTGATTCAAAAAACGATTTCAAAAAGTTGATAAACAGTTATAAAGAACAAAATTTGCAGGCTTTGAAAGAAAATCTTAAAGAAATGAATCCTGCCAAAATATTTATCGATTCGATACAGAAAAACAGAAACATAAACATGAGCAATAAAATCGTTTCGATGTTGAACGCAGGACATTCGCTGTTTGTTGCGGTCGGAGCCATGCATATTCCTGATACGGACGATGTAAAAGGAATCGTTTCCCTTCTTGCCGACAAGGATTACAAAGTCGAACCAATGAATTTTTCGTTTATATATTAATATTTTTGATGATGTTAACTTTTTCAAAAGATTTTTCGAATTACATTTCATCGCACAGTTCGCCCGAAGACGCTCTGTTGCAGGAACTGACAAGGACAACACATTTGCACGCCATGCAAGCGCGGATGTTGTCGGGACATATTCAGGGAAAATTTCTTGAGATGATCAGCAAAATGATTTCTCCTTCAAACATTTTGGAGATAGGCACATTCACAGGATATTCGGCTATTTGTATGGCGAAAGGATTGACAGACAACGGTGTCTTGCACACTATCGACATCAACGACGAATTGCGATATATTGTCGAAGATTTTATCGGTCGCTCAACGGTAGGCGATAAAATCCGGTTATACACAGGCGACGCTTTAGAGATTATTCCTCAAATGGATATGCTGTTCGACCTCGTTTTTATCGACGGCGACAAAAGGGAATATTCCGCATACTATAACCTTGTGATAGAGAAAGTACGGAAAGGCGGATACATTATTGCCGACAACGTCCTGTGGTCGGGAAAGGTGCTTGACGAAAATGTGAAACCTAACGATAAATGCACCACCGAACTATTGGCTTTTAACGACTTTGTCCAAAACGACAGTCGCGTGGAAAACCTGCTGTTGCCGCTACGTGACGGTATGATGATTATCAGAGTAATGTAGAGCACAACAAAAACATTTGTCGATAATAAAAAAATAAGTACTTTCGTAAAATTTTTTTTGGTAGACGAAATTAAAGATTATTATGAAGAAATATATTATTTGGGAAATTGTGTTATGTGTAATTATTGTCGGTTGCAGACAGGATAAAAATTTAATAAAAGATTACACAACCATTGTTATTGATCCTCAGCAGACATTAAACGAAGTAAACATGTCGGATATTTTTTCCAAAGTCGATTATATTCCGCTTGAAACAGATGACGAACATCTGATCGGCGCTATTGATCAAATTCTTGTTTACAAAGACAGACTGTATCTGTTGGACAGGTTTCAGACAAAATCTGTCTTTTGCTATTCAAAGGAAGGTAAATTTTTATATCAAATTGAC
>JAITKY010000269.1 GCA_031278135.1 Prevotellaceae bacterium
CGATTTGCCAGGATACGTTCGGTTATTGATACTACTCTCAAAAATGGTCAGGATGTCTTATCCGCTTTGAAATGTATGGCGAATATTCAAATTACGAATAGTACCTGAGTAGTTACAAATATTTTTTCGTGCGGATTTAAAGATATCCTGTTATTTAAATCACAAATACAAAGTTCAGACGCTGGGGATGACGCTCATAACTCATTCTCCGATTTTCAATTCAATCAAACCTTTTTGCAGTTTTTCGTTTGGGAGACTGATATATCCTGCCGGGATATTGTGTTTTTGTCCGTCGGTGAGGATATATTTGATAAATTCGACTACAGCGGGTTTTGTTGGCGTTCCTTTCGACACTAAGTAGAGATCGCGTGCGGGAGGCGACGGATAACGGTCTTCGGCTATTGCTTTGATTACGTCGTCTTTTGTGTCGTAAAACAGTTCGGCGGGGTCAAGATAGCCGTTGTTATCGACGTCGATCGGTAGAGGAACCATTCCAGGATTTGGTTTACGGCTCGTTTCGTCATATACGTAACTGATGTTGTTCAGACCGATACCAAGTATATCCTTTTGAATGGCGGTAGCAAGACCCGGATCACCGAAAACTCCTGTTCCTGTGAGGTCTTCCTGCTTTTTTCCCATCCACAGCGCCCATGTTTCGGCGGCTCCGCAGGCGTCGGAACGAGTGTAAACATGTACGGCGCCGGTATTTGTCGAACCGGTAATCTGTCCCCATGTTTTGTATTCGGCTGTGATCCATAATTTTATTGCCGCTTCGCGTGTCAATCCCGTTTTCATCAAATTCTCAAAATCGGGATTTTTAACGTTAACGGTTGCAACGACCGCATCTTTTGCAACAGCAAATGCAAGAGCGCCTCTCTCTGTTTCAGGAGGATAGATTTCGCGTGAGACCATTCCCAAATCCACTACATTTGCCAACACGTCGGTCATTCCCTTGCCTGCGCCGCCGGCGGAAATGTCGATTCTCACGCCCGGATGCAGATTCTGAAATTCGTCCGCCCACTTAACCGCTAACGGATAAAGAGCAAACGCTCCCGATATCGAAATATCGCCCTGTAAACCACCCTTTTTCGCCTGCCGCTTCGACCCGCACGAACTGACGACAAGCGCTAAAATCATAATTGTCAATAAAAATAAATTTTTCATCATTCTTGTATTTTAATTTTTAATTCAATGAATATCATCAAAACAGTGCAAAAAACTGCAATGCGACATGATTAACATCGGGACTGCCAACAGTTGTCCGGAACGAATAATTCAGTTTGAATTGAAAGTTCTTGACCGGAAAATAGTTGATGCCCGCTATATAGTTTGTTTGCCATGTCTCTTTTGCCGAAATATTTCTTCTGAAATAGTCGTATTTCAGCAAAGTCTGGATTTTGGGATGAACGAAATATCCCGCAACAATGTAATAACCATCGCTGTTAATGTCTCCAGTTTTACCATAAATATATTCGCTCCTGACGAGCAATTTGTTATTGACATACCTCAATCCGCCGCCCGTCCGGACACGCTGAATATTTTCGCCTTGTAGTCCTGCCGAGCCGTTGTAGTGCGATATCGATAAAGTGATTTCTTTTAACGGATGAGCATAAAACGTACCGGCAAAATCTTTCGATTTATTATTATCCGACACATTTATTCCGTTTCCGTTGAAAAGCCCTACCGAATATTCGAACACGCTGTAATCTTCTACAGGAAAAAACTTTCCGTGAAAATTCACTCCAATATCCCGTCCGTTTGACGAAATTCCCGACACATCGTTATATCCGCTTAATCCGATTATAACCAGCGAATTATCGACCATCTCATAAGCCTGCACGCTATATGGATTTTCGAGCGAAAATGGAACTTTAAATTCTCCTGCTTTGATATTAAACGCATCGATTGAATGCCAATTGACAAAAGCGTCCAATATTTTCGGATTCCCCGCAAACTCGACATTAAGATGATAATCAACCGAAGGAGTGACATCGCCTTTAAAACTGATTCTCGCACGCCGGATATCAAAACTGTTCACGCCTTCGTCCGCATCACTGTATTGATAACGCATGTTTACAATCCCCGATATCCTGTTAACCAATCGAGTAACGACGTTTTCGGGTTTATCGCCGGTCTTGTCCTGCGCTTCTGTTTCCGAAAATGTTAATAAAAATAATATCAACGAATAAAAATAATATAAAAAATGTTTCATAATCTTTGTTGCTTACTGTTTACTCTCACTATCATTTGTTTTTCTACTTTTTCCCATTTTTGGACAGCGTGAAAACTCATTTTTCTGCTTTTCGTCGTCGAAAAGCAAACGGTAAGTCGCATGAGTTTTGTATATTTTGCCGCCGATCTGTTCCTGAAAACGCATCATCAGAGGATTGAAATCGCCAACCCACGTCAAATCAATGTCTTTATAAGAAAACTTTTTGCCAAAAGCGGTTTTTGCAAATTCCATAACTAATGCGCTCTCCAAACCAAAACCTCGGTATTCCGGTACAATAGCAAATATCAAACTAACTATCCGGGTACAGACTTTTTTCACTTTCAACAGGTACAAAAATTTCAGTTTGTGAAAAAACGAAAATTTACCGTTCAAATACTTAATTATCTGATTGATTTCCGGTATCTGCACAAAAAAACCTATTGGCTCGTCGTTGTGATACAGAAAGATAATCAACCGTTTGTCGATGACGGGTTTTAGATCCTTAACCAATGCAGCGGCTTCGGCTTCGCTCATTTCCTTTATTCCGCTGTGATTGACCCACGATTTGTTGTAAATATAGCGGAATACTTCGGCTTCACGCTTTAATTTTTTGGTGTTTATGTGACGAAAATGATATTCCGGATTCCGGGCTGTCCGTTCGGCTTTTTCCTTAAACAGTGGTGACAAATTTTCGGCGTTGACAGGACGAAGATATGAATACTGATAAAAATAATTCTTGAACCCATATAATTCGAAAAGATCTTTGTAATACGGTAAATGATAATTCATTCCATACGACGGTTCGGTGAAACCATCGACAAGCAATCCCCACCATTTTTCCCTCGATCCGAAATTGACAGGACCATCCATGGCTGCCATTCCGTTCATTTTCAGCCACAATTTACATTGCTCGAACAATGCAAAAGCGGCATTGACATCGTTAATACATTCGAAAAATCCCATTCCACCGGTCGGCTGTTCGTTAAGTCCGGCGGTATCGTAATCGACGAAAGCGGCAACGCGTCCCACAGTTTTTCCGTCGTCGTCCTGTGCAATCCACCGGCACAACTTTCCATGCAAAAACATTTTGTTCTTTTTCGGATCAAAAACACGTTTTATTTCCACATCAAGGGGGCGAATCCAATGCAAATCGCCCCTGTAAAGCCTCGACTGAATGTCGTAAAATTCGACTTCTAATTTTTTGTCTGTGACTTCAATTATACTGTAATTCATTCAAAAATAATTTATAACACACGACGCAAAAGTACAAAAAAGATGTGAAATGAAAATTTTTTCAAATTTTTTTTGAAAAAATTTGCAGATTCAAAAAAAAGCACTACCTTTGCGCCCGAATTTGTCCGGTGCGGTAGTTCAGCTTGGTTAGAATACATGCCTGTCACGCATGGGGTCGCGGGTTCGAGTCCCGTCCGCACCGCAATACAAAACGCTAATAATCAAATTAAAAGATTGTTAGCGTTTTTGATTT
>JAITKY010000012.1 GCA_031278135.1 Prevotellaceae bacterium
TCAATCGCCATCAGGACAGGCTCGTCGCGACCTGTTCCGCCTGTTTCCTTATCGGACCAGGCAGTAGCCAGAACAGTGAGATTTTTTGCAGGACCGCGCAAACGGTCGTACAATTCATCGATGCTATGCGTCCATGTTTCCGGTAAACCTTTCGTTATCGGATGCTTTTTATTGCGGAGAAGTATTTTGTACTTATGTTTTTTACCATGACTACCTCCGTGGCCAGGTGAAGTATCTCTAACTTCTTTACCATCGCGAAAATACACGTATGGTCCGTCGGTCTCATCACGGTCTCCCCAACCGCCCAAGCCTATTATTTCATTATATTCTTTCCATGCACGAAAAGCGTTATTTGCAGCATGATACACGACTACTCCTCCTCCTCCGTTCACATATTCAAGAAAAGCTTTGTTGGTCTTTTCGGGCCACGAATCGCCATTATAATCAATAATGACAGCTTTATATGCCGAAAAATCGGGACAAAACGACGACATATCCTCGCCTGTTTTGGGCGATACGGCAAGGTCAGCAGTAAATATGCCGCTTTCGTTCAGATATTTTTGAAGTATTACACTGCTTGCCTTCCAATTATGATTGTTTTGTCCTGTCACGATAAGTACTTTTAACGGGTCTTTGGCATTGAGAATACCGCTCGACATTGATAAAATCAGGAATAGGACGAAAATTTTTTTGACTGTTTTCATTTGCTTTATATTTATTGAATTATATTTGTAATATCCAAGGTTTTCTAACATATCCCGAACGCATTTTATTCGCTTCGGTATCGTTGATAAATTCTTCTTTAGCAGGATTCCAGTACAAAGGACGCTGCAATTCGTAGCAAATGTTTGCAAGGATGCAAACGGTAGCCGTACGATGACCGATTTCCGCTGTACTGATTGTAGGTTTCCGCGATTTGATGCAGTCTAACCAGTTCTGATGATGATCGTCGGATTCGTACAGTTTGATTTCGTTATCTGAAAATTCGTGCGACGCAAGGTTTACGGGTAATGTTTCGAAAAATCCACGGCTGATGTCAATAATTCCTTTTGTTCCGATAAACCGTACACCGAATCCTCGTCCAAACTCTTCATGAGTCATTTTCACTCCGTTATCGTACTCGAAAGTCAAGTATTTGTGGTCGTTATCGGGAGGATAAACGGCTATAGGTCCGCTATCGTCCTTACCGAGCCCCCACTGTGCGATGTCGAACATGTGCGCTCCCCAGTCGGCAGTCATACCGTTACCGTACTCTTTGTAATTTCGCCAGTTAGGGTAATGAGTTTTTTCCACAGGGGGCGAAAGTTCGGAATGATATGGGTTGAATACAGCAGGACCAACCCACATTTCCCAATCTAAATAATCGGGTGTCGGTTCGGCGGGCAGATCGTATGCGTTCGGCGGTGGACCGCAACATACCTTAACTTCAATAATATCACCGATGTGACCGTTTCTTACTAATCGACAGGCATTGCGGAAATCTTTCCTCGAACGTTGCATGTTACCCGTCTGATTGATACGTTTGTACTTTTCGATAGCCTTAGCCATCAAACGACCTTCTTCGATACTGTGCGAATAAGGTTTTTCGCAATACACATCCTTACCGGCCTTTGCTGCTTCGATCACATTGATTGCGTGCCAATGGTCGGGCGTAGCAATCACCACGGCGTCGATACTTTTATTAGCAAGCAATTCTCTGAAATCTTTGTACGTTTTGAAACCTTTGACCGACGAGCCGGCTTTTTCGGCTGCCTCTTCTGCTTTGGTCTTGAAAAGTTCAAGTTTGCGGGAATCGACGTCGGCAGCAGCAATTACTTTTGCCCGTTTTGCAAACTGTCCGAGCAAATGTCTGCCTTGTATTCCACAACCGATAGCGCCAATCGTAATCTGATCGCTCGGTGCAAGAAAACCGCTTCCACCCAATACGTGACGCGGAATAACCGTAAAAGCAACCGCTGTTGCTAATCCTGTTCCTAAAAATTGTCTTCTCGAAACAATATTTTTATCTTTTTCCATACGAATTAAACATTTTTATGTATATGACACACTGTTATTTACAACGTTATATATTCAGAACTCGAAGTTCATTTTGACCACAAATATAAGGACAAATTTTCATTGCGCAATTTTTTTTTTATATTGTCATATTTTTTTGGTAAAATCTATTATATCTTGTGACAAATAGCGCTTAAAAAAAAGATTTAACCATATTGTTTTCATGAGGTGCACCCAAGTTTTTTCATCACATTTTCGGTTGAATTGCAGAGAATTTTATGATAAAAATTTTCACTTTTTTAGATTTATTTTTGGAATTTAAAAATCTTTAATATTATTGTACTAAAAATATAAACAGTATATGAGTACTAAAAAATTGACAGACAATAAGAAAACGAAGGCAGCGCCTCCGAAAAAAACTAAAAAACCGGCAGTTAAGCCCCCTTCAGGCAAGAAAAAACTGGTGGTCAGTTATAAAAATCTTTCACCGGAATTGGTGAATTTGATTAAAGAAACATATCCAAAAGGATACTCGGATCACCTTATTAAGGTTAATAAGGGTAACGGCGAGTTTTTCTATGCCGTCACATTGGATACCGAAACGGTAGATTATCTTGTTAAGGTCGATGTAAAGATTGATTCCGAGATTGAAGAAGTCGAAAAAGCGTTGTTCGATCAACATGACGGCGGCGATGATTTTCCGGATGATACGGAACCGTTTGTTGACGAAGGAGACGACGATTAAATGATTGATTTTAGTGTAATTGTTCCTGTATATAATCGTCCTGACGAAATCGACGAATTGTTGAACAGTTTAGCCGGACAAAGCAAAAAGAATTTCGAATTAGTTCTGGTCGAAGACGGTTCGAGCAAGCCGAGTAATGAAGTCGTCGGCAAATACAGTGAACAGTTATGCATAAAATACATATCGAAACCCAACACCGGACGTAGCGATTCCCGTAATGCCGGAATAAAAAACGCTTCGGGCAGATATTTCGTATTTTTTGATTCGGACTGTATCATTCCTTCCGGATATTTCGAAATCCTCGAAAAGGAATTGAACGACAATTATACCGACTGTTTCGGCGGACCGGATAATGCACACGAATCATTTTCCGGTGTTCAGAAAGCCATCAACTATGCCATGACATCGTTCTGGACTACAGGCGGAATACGGGGTGGAAAAATCAATATGGAAAAATTTGTTCCTCGAACGTTCAACATGGGCTTTGCGCGTGAGGTTTACGATGTTGTCGGAGGATTCAAAGACATGTTCGGCGAAGATATTGATTTAAGTATGAGGATCAGGGAAGCCGGATTTTCGACCAAACTTTACAGAGATGCTTTCGTTTATCACAAGCGGAGAGTGAGTTTGAAAAAATTCTATAAACAGGTGAATATTTTTGGTATAGCCCGCATCAATCTTTATAAATTATATCCGCATTCGTTGAAACCGGTACACGCTTTGCCTGCGATCTTTACTTTGGGAAGCATCGCTGTGTTATTGTTGTCGTTTTATTCAGCATATTTTCTGTCGCCGTTTTTATTTTTCACCTTGCTGTTATTTTTTGATTCTTTAACGCAATACAGGAGCGTTAGGATTGCATTATTGTCAGTTGTTGCCTGTTATATCCAGTTATACGGCTATGGAACGGGATTTATTAAATCATTCATTGAAAAAATCGTACTTCGAAAAGGGCTTGAAGATATCGAAACTTTAAAGCGGATTTATAAATGAGTTATGAGATATGACGGGTTTTATGCTCAAACGGAAATAGTTTGCAAAAAAAAGATATTTGCATATTATAAATAAAAAGCAGACCTTTGCATAATGAAAATAGAATTAACAGAGGAAAGATTATCTAAGTTGAAACAATATCAACGTAATGTAAATGGGACAGATTATATAAAAGTTACCAGTATCCTAATGCTTCATCAGGGTTTTTCACCTCGTTCCATATCGGAATCGTTGGGCATAGATTTA
>JAITKY010000114.1 GCA_031278135.1 Prevotellaceae bacterium
GCCGGTTTGTGCGTGCGCCTTGCTGTGTATGTGCGAATGGACAATCGTAACGCCGTTGATTATGTGACTGTGATAAAAGAAACAGATGTTTGCATAGTAAATTGCGAATATCACAATCAAAATGCAACTGATAAGACGTCTTTTATCTATTTTTTGTACCATTCGACTACAAATTTTATCGGCGCAAAGATAATACTTATTATTGAATTAACATGAATGTGGGGTACGACAATTTTTTTTATTTAACTTTCTTAAAATTTTTCCTCGTTTTTCTTATTCACATTGCTGAAACTGCATGATTTTTTAATCACTTGCCGGAAACTGTCTTTGATATACACGTCAATCGCCTACTGTTCGTCGGACAGGGATGTAAAATACAGTCGAAAAACATCCTGTTCCAACAAAAACAAGTCGTTGGGAACAAGTAAAGTGCTATCGCCCAGTCGTAATTCTCCCTTGCCATCAGTTTGGGAATAATGGATAAAAAACTTTGCTTCGGAGTAATTGCCCTCTTTGACTAACTCACACCGGATTGTTTTTTCGATGGTAAAAAAATATTCATTTATCTCGAGAAAGACGCTTCATTTCTGTAAATTGTTCTCTCAATTTTGCATTTTCTTTATCCTTTTCTTCGAGTGCTTTTAAGTGTTTTTCGATTACCTTCGGGCGTATACAACAATCTAAAATCTAAAATCTAAAATTTTTGTCAGATTTATGAGAATAGTTTGTCATGTTCTGAAATATCTATACTGCCAAAATTATGACAAAAGAGGTAAAAATTATGACAAAAGAATTAAAAACATACAATTGGTACAGTATTTGCGTTAAAGAGGACAATGACAGTAATTTTTAATTAATTGAATATGAATATTGTGTTTTTAGATGCGGAGACTTTGGGACAAGATATTAGTTTCGAAGAACTTGAAAGTCTGGGGAATTTTGTCAAATACGATAATACTGCTCCGGGAAATGTTTTGGACAGGCTGAGAGCCGCCGATATAGCCATTACAAACAAAACGCGAATCACAGCGACGATTATGTCAGCCTGTCCGAATCTTCGACTTATCTGCGTGGCTGCAACGGGTATGAACAACATCGACCTCAACGCTGCAGCAAAAGCAGGTATCGCAGTGAAAAATGTCGCAGGATATTCCACCGACAGTGTGGTGCAACTGACATACGGAATCCTGTTTTCGCTGATGATGCATATTTCGTGGTTCGACAATTACGTCAAGTCGGGAGAGTATTCCAAATCGTCGCTGTTCACAAGTTATGCCCGCACGTTTTCGGAACTGTCGGGCAAACAAATCGGGATAATCGGAATGGGAACGATCGGAAAACGTTCTGCTGCCGCCGGAGTATCTTTTGGTGCGAATGTAGTGTATTATTCGACTTCTGGCAACAACAACAGCGCTCCATACACCCGCCTCGAACTCGACGAACTGCTGAAAACTTCGGATATCGTACTTATACACGCACCCTTAAACGATCAAACCCGTAACCTGATTAACGCAGAAAAATTAAAATTGATGAAACCGTCCGCCTTGTTAGTAAACACAGGCAGAGGTCACATTGTCAACGAAGCCGATCTGGTCGAAGCAATCAATTCGGAGACTGTCGCAGGCGCGGCTCTCGACGTCTTCTCCAAAGAACCGCTGCCGGAAGACAACCCTCTGCTGAATATCAAATATCCCGATCGCCTGATCCTTACTCCTCATATCGCATGGACAAGCATCGAAGCGCGAAAAAGGCTATTACGAGGAATTGTGAATAATATTGTTTCAATGGAAAATTCAATTCGTTTCGATGAGTTTCGCAGATAAAATTTGCTATTCAGTGAAATTTGATTACTTTTGCGTGCTTTTATAGCGTTATTAAATTGTAATTAATTGGTACGGTATTTGTTTGGAAAATATAGTCGATTTATTCCTGCATTGTTGGTTGTAAGGATGTTATGTGTTCTGACAGTTGAAGCTCAGGTTATCAAAATGCCTGAAAAAAATACGGAAAAAACTGCGGATACTGTTGTACGAACGGTCATGGATTCGTCGCAGGCAATAAAAAAAGGGGCGTTTCAAGACCCCATAAATTATGCTGCAAAAGATTCCATGATTATTTATTTTACCGATGTCGATACCACAGTTCATTTATATAAGGAAGCAAATGTCAAGACCTTGAATATAGATATAAAAGCCGGATACATCGATGGCAGCAAGAATAAAGGAGAAATTTTCGGACGGGGATATACCGACAGTACAGGTCAATTGCTGGAACGTCCTGATCTTAAAGCCGGAAACGAACAGTTCGAAATGGAAACAGTAACGCACAAGTTCATTTCGGGGAAATCACGAATCAAAAACATCCACACAAATCAAGGCGATGGAATTTTGTATGGCGACGTCGCAAAACGTTCGCCCGACCATTCGACATTCATCAAAGGAGCAAAATACACCACCTGCGATGCCCCGAATCCTCATTTCTTCATATATATGACAAGAGGTAAAATTGTCGATAAACCAAGTAAATACGTTTATTTCGGACCTTCGTTTCTTGTAATCGAAGATGTTCCTTTTCCGCTGATAATTCCTTTCGGGTTTTTTCCGCAACAGTCGGGACGTTCGTCGGGAATACGTATGCCCACATACGGAGAAGAGGTGGCAAGAGGATTCTTTTTGCGTAATCTTGGCTACTATTTCGCAATCGGCGAACACATGGATCTTGACATTTCGGGCGACTACTACACTCTGGGATCGTGGGCTTTGCGTGCAAGTTCGCAATATAAAAAGCAGTACAAGTTCGATGGCAGTTTCAATATGCAGTATGCTTTCAATACTACCGGCGAAAAAGGTTCGGCAGATTATCAAGCGGCAACAACTTTTTCGGTACAGTGGAATCACCGTCAATCGCCTAAGGCTCGTCCGGGAACAAATTTTTCGGCAAATGTCAACTTTGCATCGGCAAACAACAATCTGTACAATAACAACGCTGCACACAATCCGTATCAGAACATCAACAACACAATCAGTTCCAGCATTTCGTATTCACGTTCGTGGCAAGATTCTCCGTTCAATCTTTCGATAAATGCCAACCACAGCCAAAATATGAGAGACAGCACTTATTCCGTTACTTTACCGAATTTAACACTGTCGATGTCACGCATTTATCCTTTCGCACGCAAAGAGAGAGTGGGTAAAAAGGCTTTGTACGAAGATATTTCGCTTACCTACGGCGTAACATTCGATAACAAAGTGAATTTCAAATCGACAGAACTTAAAAACCCCAATTTTATGAAAAAAGTAAACAACGGATTGAATCATAATGTCAGCATAGGTTTACCGAGTGTTCCGATACTTAAGTATATCAATATGTCGCCATCGGTGCGTTACGGTACAAAATGGTATTTCAAATCGATAGAAAAACATTGGGACAGCATCACCCGACGAGTGGTAACCGATACTACCGAAGCATTCAGCAAATTGGGAATGGTTCACGAATATGGTTTTTCGGCTTCGTTCAATACGCAGATATATGGACTGCTCAAGTTCAGGAAAGACAGCAGGATAGAAGCAATCAGGCACGTGGTAAAACCTTCTGTCGGTTTTTCGTACAATCCCGATTTGGTGAAACCATTCAACGGTTATCGAATGGTTCAGAAGGATACGCTCGGAAATATGGAACAGTATAATATTTATCAGGGTCAGCCTTACGGATATCCGTCGCAACGGGAAAGCGGTTCGATAAATTTTTCTATCGGCAACAATCTCGAAATGAAAGTGCGGGGCAAAAACGATACAACCTCCCAAAAAGTCGCGCTGCTGAATACTTTTGATATCAGCGCTTCGTACAATTTGCTCGCCGATTCGATGAATCTGTCGAATATTTCGTTTTCGGGGACAACCAATTTGCCCGGAAAAACATCGTTATCGTTCCGTTTCACCCTCGACCCGTATGCCATAAACGAGCGTGGCGTAAGGACTCGCAAGTATGTCTGGCAGGATAAAAAAGGGCTTGCTATAGGGCGTTTGACTGATTTCAGCCTATCGTTCGGTTACTCGTTCAGTGGTGGAAAAAAAGACGACGACAGCAAAGCCGGTAACCGAAATAATCCTGACCCCCATAGAGGCGCTAACGACGGACACAATCATGAACATACTCATTCGGAAATCTTTAATCCGTTTGTATATGAACCGTTTAAAGTCCCATGGAGCGTGTCGTTCAACTATTCGTACACTTATAATAAAAGGTATAACTACACCGGCGGAACATTGTTTACGCAACATAATCATACCCAAACACTCGGCTTTCAGGGAAGTATAACGCCAACAAAAAACTGGGATCTGAGAGTAAACAGCGGTTTCGATTTCAAAACAATGGGATTGACAATGACGTCAATCGGTATAACACGCCAACTGCACTGTTTCGATTTTTCGTTCAACTGGACGCCTCTCGGACGTTATCAAAGTTGGAGTTTCAAAATCGGAATACGCTCTTCGATGTTGAGCGACGTTCTGAAATACGACAAACAGTCAAGTTATTTCGATAATCTGTAATGAGTTATGAGAGATGAGTGCTGCGCCGGATAACTCATCTCTCATCCCTTTCATCTCACTCATCTCTCTATTTGATTTTTGTATCGGACGGCAAAACAAATTCTTTGCCCATCTGATAAATCTGAATTCGTCCGCTGCAAACTTCTTTCGCTCCCTGTAACAGTTGAATCTCTGCTATTTCGGGGACGCGATAGTATATGCCCGCAACTTTCACTTTAGTTTTTATTCCTTCGATATAGTTTACTTTCCCTGAAGGAATTACGTTCAGACTGAAAGATGTCGATGTTCTTGTTGCTTCGGTAAGCACTCCGTCAACTTCCGAAAAATGGAAAACAGGATACATTTTTTTGTCCAAAGTTTTTTCGGGGGATACATAAAACTTGTAAACCCTGCTTTCGACCAAATGCTTTCCGAGAAATAGCGACAGATATTCCCGTTCGAGCCTGCTGATTTCGTCCAGAGCATCTTTCAACGAACTGCCGCTGAAAGCGTGATCTACATCTCCCGTAACAAGTTCGAACCTGCGCTGACGTAATTGGAACAGAAACTTGGCTGCTTCTTCAGCTTTACTTTGTGCGTCTTTCTTTTCGACAATGCTCTGCTGAAATGGAATACTGATAAATCCCGAATCGGTCTTGATCCTTTCCATAATAAACTCTTTCTGAGTTTCTAAAGGAGATGAAGGCAAACGGTCGGGATAAATCTGATAATTCTTTGGAGTGAACGACGTTAAATCTACAATGATCTCATCAGGCTTTTTCGATAAAAATATCAACCCCTCAGACGAAAGCGCTAAAAACGAGGCATCAAGAGTATTTTTTTCTCCCATAGGCAAAGCATACATATACTCATAATCGGCTTCAATAGATGGTCGCATTGAAATTCTTCCGATACTGTAACTTACATCTTCTCTCGCCGAAACTTGTTCGATCGACAACTGCTCTTCGGCATATCGCATGTACGGTCCTGGAATATAACGGTCTTTTATCACCTCTACAGAAATCTCAACAGTAGTTTTAGGCAAAGCGTACACTATCGAATTTTCGGAAACTTCCTTCTCTATCCGTTGCGCAAAGACCTGAACGAACGAAAAAAACATTAAAACAAATACTAACTTTTTCATTATAAAATCAATTTAAATATCGCTACAAAAATACATCTTTTTTCGAGAATCAAAAATATAATGTATGGGGTAATATGGTAAGGTTTAAATTGGTTTTATTAATTAATAATATAGCAAATTTGAATTTAAGTCTCGTTAATTCGCATTTTATTAGATTTTATTAGCAGGAATTTGTCATTGAACAAAAAAAACAGGTTCCGAAAAAGCATGGAAGTCTCTGTTATAATGTTTGTTAGTGTAATAATATTAAAAATACCACACACATGGTATTGTGGGAATAAAAAACATTTCATATCTTTGCAGTCTGAAATTGAAGATATATGTACAATAAGTAAGAAGGAAAAAAATGGATAGTTGTTCAGTAAATATAAAAAATGTAAAAGACCTTTTAATATTATTTAACACTAAAATTTATCATTTTAGTGTTAAAAATGAAAGGTTTGGCACGATTTTTGTAGAGAGAGAGAGAGAGAGAGAGAGAGAGAGAGAGAGAGAGAGAGAGAGAGATAGAGAGAGAGAGAGAGAGAGAGAGAGAGAGAGAGAGAAATAAAATATAAAAATCAAATTGTAAATCAATATGTATAGATGCTTAAAGTATATTTTGTTTAAGTATTTTTTATAGATACTTAATAATTGAT
>JAITKY010000151.1 GCA_031278135.1 Prevotellaceae bacterium
TACGACGACGAAACAAAATCAAAAGGCGGCTGGTCGTTAGAAAGAATCGACCCTGACAATTTGTCAGATAATAGCAATTGGAAAGCCTCGACTGATGTGGAAGGCGGAACTCCGGGCAAGGAAAATTCTGTTGCAAAATCCAATCCCGATAACATACAGCCATATATCCTGAAAGCGGAAATTATAAACGAGTATTTGATTCGTATTTTATTCAGCGAAAATATAGCTGCTTCTATATTGGAAAACACTGAATATTATGTTGTTATTGGCGTTGGAAATCCTTCAGAAGTAAAAGCAGCAGATACGGAACTGTCAAATACGGTCGAGTTAATATACGATAAAGATTTCGACATCGGCGTTGTCTACGAATTAGTTGTTTCGCCGGATATTAAAGACATTCATGGAAACGAATACGGAGGAGATCCGGTATTTTTCGGACAGATGCATAAGCCTGAAAAAGAAAATATTGTAATCAACGAAATATTGTTTCATCCACGTTCCGGCGGTTCGGATTTTGTGGAAATATATAACAGAAGCGACAGAATATTAGATCTTTCGGATATATCCATTGCAAGCAGAAATAGGACAACCGGCAGTCTGCAACAAATACATCGAGTATCTGAAATACCGATATATGTACAACCGGCTGATTATTTTGTGTTTACAACCGATTCGGCTTCATTATTACGCTCTTATTATGTAGCAAATCCAGAAAATATAGTCGTTATGTCAGAGTTTCCGACGTATCCGAATGAAGACGGTACAGTTGTATTGCTTGATAATGAAGAAAATATTATCGATGAATTTTCGTATTTCGAAAGTATGCACGGGATATTTATTTCCGATCCTGCGGGCGTATCGCTTGAGCGTGTGGATTTTGACCGGAAATCGTCCGAATTGGGAAATTGGCAATCGGCGGCGCAAACAGTTGGTTTTGCTACGCCTGCGTATCAAAATTCGTGTTACAGGCATACCGAAGAAGTAAATGAAGTGTTTGCTCTCACATCGACCACATTCTCCCCCGACGGAGATGGATACGATGATGTATTATTCATTGATTATAAGATGCCTGATGCAGGATTTGTCGCAAACATACGCATATACAGTTTGCGCGGCAATTTTGTAAAAGAGATATGTCGCAATGTAGTTTTGAGTTCGGAAGGACGTTTAACATGGGATGGGACCCAAGCAAACAACATGAAAGTTCCCGTAGGTCCGTATATCATTTATATCGAAGCATTTGATTCGAACGGGAAAGTTTACACAGACAAAAAAGTTTGTGTGATTGCAAGTCAGAAATAAAATAAATATAATAATATAATATGTGTGGAATAGTAGGTTATATAGGTTATCGGGAAGCGTTTCCCATTTTGATTAAAGGATTATACCATTTGGAATACAGAGGATACGACAGCGCCGGTATTGCATTGATAAACAGCAATGGCGGAATGAATATCTACAAAACGAAAGGTCGTGTTTCGGAACTAGAAGAATTTTGTAAAAACCACGATGTTTCGGGGACAATCGGAATCGCTCATACACGTTGGGCGACACACGGCGAACCGAACAATATCAACGCGCATCCGCATTATTCCGAATCGAAAAATCTTGCGCTGATACATAACGGAATCATCGAAAATTACACCGTCCTTAAAAAACAATTGATCCAAAACGGCTATCATTTTCAAAGTAATACCGACACCGAAGTGTTAGTACAGTTAATTGAGTATATTAAGGAACTGAACAATGTGGACTTGTGTACTGCCGTACAATTAGCATTGGGACAGGTCATTGGAGCGTATGCTATCGTTGTCATGGAAAAAGGACAGAACGACCGGTTTATTGCTGCGCGTAAAAGTAGTCCGTTAGTCCTCGGCATCGGCAAAGATGAGTTTTTTATCGCTTCCGACGCCTCGCCGATAATCGAATACACCAACAAAGTAATATACTTGGAAGACGAAGAAATCGCAATCGTACACCGGCACGAATCTCCAAAAATCGTGACAATCGGCAATATAGAAAAAACAAGGGAAATCATCCAGTTAGAAATCAGTTTGAGCCAACTGGAAAAAGGAGGTTATCCTCATTTCATGCTTAAAGAGATTTTCGAACAGCCGCAAACATTGCGCGACTGTATGCGGGGACGGGTGGATATTACATGCAACAATGTCGTACTTTCGGGAATAATCGACAATAAAAAGCAGTTTTGTGACGCCAAACGTATTATTATCCTTGCTTGTGGAACATCGTGGCACGCAGGACTTATTGGCGAATACCTCCTTGAAGAATTTTGCCGAATACCGGTCGAAGTAGAATATTCGTCGGAATTTCGTTACCGCAATCCTGTCATCTACCCCGACGACGCTGTTATTGCCATTTCGCAGTCGGGTGAAACTGCCGACACTCTTGCCGCCATCGATTTAGCCCGGAAAGCAGGGGCGTTTGTATATGGAATTTGCAATGTTGTCGGTTCGTCCATTGCGCGAAACACCCATTCAGGCTCATATACGCATGTGGGTCCCGAAATCGGCGTGGCATCGACCAAAGCCTTCACAGCACAATTGATAGTGTTGGCTATGATGTCGTTGTGCATAGCGCGTGAAAAAAAGACCGTCACCGAAGAACGTTTTCTGAAATTGTTGAAGGAGTTGGACAGGATTCCCGATAAAGTAGAACAGATTCTACGTACCGACGAATCTATCAAAAACCTGTCGGAAATTTTCACTTACGCACACAATTTTATCTATCTCGGACGCGGTTACAACTATCCCGTAGCGTTGGAAGGTGCATTGAAACTTAAGGAAATATCGTATATTCACGCCGAAGGATATCCCGCCGCAGAAATGAAACACGGTCCAATTGCATTAATCGACAGCGAAATGCCCGTAGTCGCCATTGCCACCGACAATGGAATGTACGATAAAGTTATCAGTAATATACAGGAAATCAAAGCGCGTAATGGTCGTATAATCGCCATCGTAAGTGAAAACGATACCGCAATGAAGGATATCGCCGACTATGTAATCGAAATACCGGCAACCGAAGATTGTTTCGATCCGTTGCTGACTATCATTCCGTTACAACTGTTGTCGTACCATATTGCAGTAACAAAGCGGCGCGACGTGGACAGACCAAGAAATCTTGCAAAATCGGTCACAGTGGAATAAGAATTCGCTGCAGTTGTCAATTCAAAAGATTTGAAACTATTCAGAAAAAAATTTTGGAATTAATACAAATATCCGAACAGGCAGAAAGGATATCATATTTGAAAGCAAAGATATTACGGCTAAAAACGCCCAGGAAAGTATATTTGCAAAAAAAATGATTCGTTGTTAGACATTACAAACACTAAAAGTTTAAACCCTAACTTCGCTATATTTATCCCGTCTATGGTTGTAATAGTTTAG
>JAITKY010000228.1 GCA_031278135.1 Prevotellaceae bacterium
CGCTACCGAATCGATATTGATATCGTTCTTCGATTTACAGCTGATAAACAGCGACATAATAATAATGGCACAAAGCCTGCTTTTAATTTTTACTACTTTCATCTGTCCAATTTTTTTAATTTATAAAACGCAAAGATATTAATTTTGCCGGAAATAACAATTTGTCCATGATTTCTGGGTGTACGACAAAATTCCCTTTTCCCAGACTTGTGTAAATCTGTGGATCATATCCTCTTTTTATCCACAGATGTTCATAGATTCGATTCATCTGTGTGAATCTGTGGATCCTTTTATTCACAGATATTCACAGATGTTCACCCATGATTTTTATATATTTTTTTTGACAGTTGTCATTGCAAATATCCGTATATTCGCAATAACGGTGTGATTATATTCGATATTACATAAAATAATTCTGTTCTGTTTTAGTTTACATAATTAATTCTATAATTCAGAAATCGAAATCGAAATCGAAATCATTCAGTTCGTTGATTTTTTTTGTTTCTTCATCCGACAGTTCGGTCAGCAACATTTCTGCGACTTTTTCGGCGCCTGTGCCCCACAGTTCGCTCAGAAGTTCGGCTATACTGTTTTTTTGGGCGGGTTCGAACTCTCCGAACGCACGTCGCAGAAATACAAGTGAACGGTAAAACTCCTCTTCACCAAGCGCATTGACGTAATTATCAAGTTCTTTCCATAACGAGATTCTCGACAGCAGGGCGTATCTGTTTCTGCCCGACAGTCCTTCGAACCATCCTGCGCCGAGGTCGGCAGGAATTCCGGGCGACAAACGTCGAGATACTTCCTTGGCGCAGTCGTCGTCCGAAACAAGATTGTGTTCCAACATGATAGAGAACGCTATTCCCGACAGTATTGTGTTTAAATCGTCACGTTCGGCTAACTGTTGCAGTTCGTTTTGCCACAATTTAGCATCCACATGATCATACATTTCCTGCGATATAAGTTCCATTGCGTTGATACATGTGCCGATTTCTTTTGCTGCCTTGTTATCGCAGTTCGACGTCGAAACCAGCAACAGCGAAGCCCTAAGAAATAACTGTTGAAGAACCGACTTGAGCGGCTCGAGGTTAAATCTGCGAATATCGCCGTATTGTATCAAAACAGACAATTCGTTCGCTGCATGCGCTGTTTCCTTAAAATCGTCGGAATCGACGAGCAAACTTTGCAATGTGTTTACGGCGTTTTCGAACAGTTTTGTTAAATTACATTCGCAAGCGTCTTTTATTATCTTTGCTGCTTCCGACACGGTAACGCATTGGGTGAGACGTTCTTTCAGGATATATGCAGTAGCAAGTTCTATTGTTTCGCCTTTTAGGTTTGTTTCCACGACTTCGATTTCGACTTCCGGCGACCAGCGCAGTTCCCACAATTCTTTCCAAGTTGCGCTGTCCTGATTAACAGGCAATGCACGCGCAAAATTAATATTCAGTGCTTTCAATCGATGTAAAAATGTCGATCTGTTAAGGTCGATAAAGGCTGCTTCGACGGATTTAACCTTGTGATTTTCTCTTAAATCGAGTTCCAATACCTGTGCGACAGGCGATTTGTATGCTGTGAGTTTCAGTCTTCGCAGTTCCTGATACATGTTTTCCTGAGTGGGAGTTTGCCATAAACCTTCGGGTAACGAGCCGATTGCAATGCCAATATCCACTCTGTTCAACGCTTCGGCAACGACTGCAAGTTCGCCGCCTCCAAAACAGGTTACAGCCGCGTCGTGCAGATCGCGAAGCACTGGCAACGACCCGGAACGCATGGACGCAAGGGATTCTGCCAGCCTGACCGCTTCGATTATGTTTGCAGACGAAGCATTGTGTCCTGCTTTACGCTGTTCCTGAGCGATTTTCGAAAGATATATTGCAGAGAGTTGTTCCATACGCTTCTCCTGCATTGCATCCCACATACTTTCAAAGTAATACGGCGCTTTGTTTCCCGCTCCATAGCCCGTTCTGCTGCTTAATCGCAAATACGAATATGGCATCAGGGCTATTTTTGTCGATATTTTCGGCATGGTTTTCAAATCTTTGTCGGAAAGCGCCGGTTCATCGTTAGTTATGCCCGACACATGGTAGGCTCCGACAACAACGACAATATCGTCAATCGTGAAACCGCCGGCAAGGGCATTGTCTATCTCTCTGCGCATGTGGGCTTCTCTCAACGTGTTATACGAATAATCGTAAGGGACGGTCTCAAATTCTCTGTCGATAACCATTTCCCTGATTTCCTTCGATTGCAATTTCAATCCTTCCCTAAAAGTATCCTTATTCAGGTTATGTTCGAAATATCGTTCCCAATAACTCTCATAATCATCTTCGTGATAATGATTTGCGACTTTTTCGTACAGTCCGGTATGATATTCATAGAAATCTTTCGCTTCGTTCGTAACCGCCTTATTCCTGAACTCTCCGAGTTTCAACGATATACCCGAAGGCAAATCGATAAACCGTATTTCGCATTTGTTTCGTTTTCCCCAACATATTGCTTGATATTCAGGCGAATAATTTGCAAAAGGATACAATACTGTTTCGACCGGAAGTTCGGTAGTGTATGCCAATATCGCAATCGGAGGGACAACACTCTTATTCGCAATGGGTTCTATAAACTCAATGGCGTCGGAAGGTCCTTCTATCAAAATACATTTTGGTCTCTTTGATTCCAGATAATCAATGAGATGATACGAGGCGCCGGGAGATAAATGCCGGACTCCAAAAACATTAAGATTTTCTTTCATCTAACGCAATTATTTTGCTGCAAAGGTAACGCTTAATGTGCAAATGTGCAAATGTATCCACAAGGC
>JAITKY010000249.1 GCA_031278135.1 Prevotellaceae bacterium
TGTGTTCCGATAACAATTGCTCATATTCCGAACGTCGTATGTATATCATTTCTTCCACGGCGCAAAGGTAAATATTTTTTTATTTCCCAGCATTTTTTGAAGTACCTGAGTAGTTACAATTTAATTAAAACAAAGATAATATTTGTACGTGAGAGTACGGCGACAAGCGTGACAATGTGGTCTTGATTTTTATCTCACGCTTTTGGAAATCCAAAATTTTCATGTACTTTTGTAATCGTTTTTACATTATCACAACGAGGCAAATCCTTCATATTTATCCGGAGAATTAATACAAGGGATACAGGACTTGTTGAAAGAAAAGCAGTCTTGAAGTCGAGACATGGAATAGAAAAAACAATATACCTGATAGATATCGGCATAGATGTTTAACATTAATCCTGATGATATGGTAACGCAGTAACTAAAAAAAATATTAACTAATATGCTGACAACAAGCACTCTGTCGTACCAAAATCCGTTATGAGAGATGAGTTAGATGGCGCCAACACTCATCTCTCATCGTTCATCTCCCAAGTTACTTGGTTTTGATTTTGGAATACTCGTTCCAACCGATGTCGTTATATACGAGTTCCAATTTTGGTCGTCCGACGAGGACTCCCATTCCCACTCCGCATTTGATGTAATATTCGTTACCGAATTTGACATCGATTGGGAGTTCGGTTTTCGATTCGGTTTCTGCCCACAAAGTATGGATTCCTTCGCTGGCAACACGAATAGTGATTTTCGATTTGTTTGTCACACGATAGACAAACTCATTGTCGAAATACAAGTCATAACCGATAGCCATGCCTGCGATAGAGTTGGGACGATAAATGTGAAACAGAGCACAAGTTTCGTCTGCCTGATATTCTGGCGGCTGTAATTCCGACGCCGTTGTCGATGATGCTGACCCACAACCTGTCAATAATACAGATGCCGCAAACACCATTACGAATCCAATAACCGCACACTTAATAGCGCTTTTTCTTAAATCTAATGTTTTCATTACTTTTTTAACTTTTTGATAATTCATTCTTTGTTCTTTGTCCCCCCTTGCGGGATAAAATAAACCACAAAGTTTTTTTTAATCGTTTAAAGTTTTCACATACAATATTTACTTTATTCCTGTTACACCTGATACCTTTTCACGATAGAGTCTGGCGTTGCATGTGCTCGCCTCATTGAACGCTTCTATAAAGTCGCTGTTCTCATAATTGTTCCATTTTTTCTTCAATTCTTCGAAGCAATAATCCTTTGAGTTTTTTTCGTAACAGTCGCAAAACTCAGTCGAAGCCTCTCTTCCGTCGGCGTCGTTGTCCTTGCATGATGCAAAGCCTGCCGAATACGCTAATACGATTGCCAATACGACAACAATCTGTTTTACTTTTTTCAGGGCATTCTTTTTACTTGCCCAATAATTTAATACTTTCATTTCTTTAATACTTTTTTAGAGCTCCTTTATGGAGCGGGTTAATAATTCATTTTAATTTTTTCTCAAAGATGTCTTTGCTTCCGTTTTCGTATTTAATCATGAAAATCTCCACAGTAGATATGGTATAATCGGGTCCGTTCAAGAGTTCTAATTTCTTGTATTTAACGATATCCGTACTGATTTCCGAAATTTTTGAGTTGATAACGTCGCCGTTTTGTTTTGTGATGACGTCCTGAGCATAAAGCGACTGAACGAAACAGACGAAACAGACAAACATCATAATTAACTTTTTTTCCATAACATTTTTAATTAAAAAAGGTACGGAAATCGTACGGGATTTAACCGTACCTTCATATTCAAATCAGTTTAAACTTACTTATTACCTAAAAACGGAAATTCACGCCTATAGTAACTCCTACAGATGACATATTAGTTTTGTAAGTGTCATTTTTTATCGTCATATTATAATAGTCCAAATTACCGGAAAAAGAAACGCGGTTCCAGCAGTTCCATCGTACACTGCCGCCTAATCCTAAAGCAAATCCGGTTTCGTCGGTACTTTCACCGTCAACAGCGCCTCTGGCATAGCCTATGGCGGGTCGAATATCGAACTCAACCTTTTGCGATGGGGTTGCTGCGAACGAAAACAATGGTCCTGCCATAAATCCTGAAATTCCAACACTGATATTCGAAATATCATAACTCGTTGTAATGATCGAAGATGTTATACCTACGTGCGAGTTGAACAAATATCCGAAATTCACAATACTGACTTGCACGCCGGCATCAATGTTTTCCTGTTTTGTAAGAAAAGAAGGTCCAAAAGATATTCCCACATACCCCTTCTTATAAGCGGACGGGACGTTACTTTGTGGCACATAACCATTTGGCTGCGATACGCCGCCGACTACCGTAATGGGACCTTGCGGTGGTGTTTGTGGCGTTTGCACGGGTGTTTCCGGTGTGTTAAACATTTCTTTAATACCTCCCTGATACACGATCATAAAGATTTGCGATTTCGGTAAAGTATAAATCGGACCAGACTCTTCGCCATACATCTTGTATTTGATGTCGGTAGCGTTCACTTCAGTCACTTTAGCGCTGATTTCTGTTCCGTCCTTTTTTGTAATAATGTCTTGTGCATTGACAAGAGAAATTGTGCCTGCAAATAAAATCAGGACTAAAATAAAAACAACTTTTTTCATAATTTTTTAATTTATTTATTTATAATTTATAACCTATTTTAATTAATTCTACAATCTAAAATACGAATGCGATTCCGTTTGTCCGCAATTCGAAATGCGGCAACTGCAGAGGCGATTTATATTCGACTCTGTTTCCATATTGGCTGAAATACTCGCGTTTCACTTTTGATTTTTTCGAGAATCCGACAATCATAAGCGGCGTACTGGCAAGAACGCATACCGAACCTATCGCAACAACAGCGCCGCCGGTTCCCGCAACCCGAACATTGACACTTGTTGCAGTGGTAACGATAGATTTTTCGCCTGTCACTGCACCAATTATAATCATCACCACTCCTGCGGACATCATACCTATTCCGACTCCTGTTAGCGTCGAGCCTTTACGGTACTTTTGATACAAATCGGGCGCAGTCGCCTTCATCCTCGATTTCCAGTCGGCCTGATACGAATACTGTGTTACCGGCGCTTTCTGCTGGTTTGGAGGCGTAACGACGGTTCCGGCCGGCTGTCCGAAAGTCGATGACGTAACGGTTCCGGTCGTTGCCGGTTTTGCTCCGAACGTCGGCAATGCTGTGTTCCCGGACGACGAACTTGTTGCAGTTCCTGTCGAGGAAGTTGTGGTAGTTCCTGTCGAGGAAGTTGTTGCAGTTCCCGTCGAAGAAGTTGTTGTTACGCCAAACACTTCCTTTCGTCCGCTTTCGTATTTAATCATGAAGATTTCAGATTTCGACAGGACATAAACAGGACCATCCTGATTGTCGAACATCTTGTACTTGATGGCATCGGGAACGATTTCAATAACTTTTGCGCGGACTTCGTTGCCATCTTTTTTTGTAATGATGTCTTGTGCATCAACTCTGATAACTGTAACGGTGAATATCACCAAGATTAATAAAACTTTTTTCATATCTCTACATTTTTAAATTTTTATATATTTTTGGATTATTTATACATAATATTTGATTTATAACATTCAAATTGGATATTACAACTGTGGCATGCAATTCGCGGAGAATAGCATGCAACTTCAAAGTCAATCTTTCTGACCGTGAAGGTAATCTTTGAATGGCAATATGCCACAATATACTGATAATCAAATAAATGGGGGGGGGGGGCAAATACTACTCTTCTGCCGGAGGATCTTCCGGAAACACAGGAAATTATGTCTGAAAAGTTACACATTTACTTTAAAAATTAAAAAAACATTCATATTCAAATAATAGTACAAAGGTAATAAGATTTTTCAAATGAAAAACAAAATGGAAAAAATTTTGTTAAACATTTTTTTTTTACTTTCGTTTTTTGATTGTTATTCCGCTGATTACACATACTCTCTTCCTTCCTTTCCCATTCTTTTAAAGTAGTAACCGACATGCCTAATCTATGTAGATTAAAAATCTTCATGGAACTCATATTCACTGTTTTAACACGATACATCATAAATCAATCCCTTTTATACTTATTGGTTACTTGTAAAATTAATCAGAATTTGCAGAATTATAGAATTATCAGAATTCTGTACAATTCTGTTAATTCTGATCAGAATTTGCGCTATGTCAAGTTTTTTTAACCTGTTATATTTTTCGATAATACTGTAATTTTCAGTTGATATAACAGTTTTCGGACAGACATATTTAATTTTTCATAGAAGCCTCAAAAAAAAGATTTAGCCTATTTTTTTATTTATAAATCATCTGCGTGTTAATAAAATTTCGTTATGAATCCGGAGAATCTGCGGTAGAACAGGATTTTTGTTATCGTTGATTATGTTATAGTCCGCCAATTCGACTTTCAGTTTGTCGTCCCATTGGGCTGCAATGCGCTGTTCGACGGCTTCGATGGTAGTGTTTTCCCGTGCGAGGACCCGTTCGATTTTTATCTTTTCCGGAGCATATACGTTGATGACAGCGTCGAACATGTTTTCGATTCGGGCTTCGAAAAGTATAGCGGCTTCGTGAATCACATAAGGCGTCGATTCGGGCAGGCGCGAAACATATTCGAGAAAATCTCTTTTGACCACAGGATGAACAAGTTCATTTATTTTTTTCATACTTTCGCTGTCCGAAAATATTATGTTTGCGAGTTTTCGGCGGTCGAGCGTTCCGGAGGCGTACAGGTTTTTCCCGAAAAGCCGCTTCAGTCCGTTTCGCAGTTCGTCATCGGCGTCGTAAAGTTGTTTTGCTGCGACGTCCGCCTGATAAACGGGAACGCCCAGTATCGAAAATATTTTGCAAACAATGCTTTTTCCGCTGCCGATTCCTCCAGTAAGACCTACTTTAAACATCACTATTTTTGTATAAGGAATTCGACAAAAGCAGGTTCGACTCTGATGTCGAAAACATGAGCCGGATGCCGTACAATTTTGACTTTGACATGTCTGTTCAACGATGTTTTCGTGTCGTTGAAATCCACTTCCGCATGAAAATCGTTCATCGACACAGAACTGTAATCTTTCAGAGGCACAATGTATTTGATATCGACTTTAGCGGGTAAAAGAACTAATTTATTGCCTTGTGGAACATTAACCGTCCTCACAGGGATAGACATCATGCCTTCCGTACATCGTTCGACAGGAATTTTGTAGCGGATTTTCGAAGGATTCACATAAATATTTTGTTTAACGGCGATATTCGATATGTCCTCCACTGTTTTATTGATATTCTCGTATTTCTTTGGAGATAAGGCTACTGAATTAATTTTGGCGACATATTCTTGCGAGCCGCTTATTGTCACGCTGTCGGGGAAAAACTGTATCGGAGCACATTGCCGGAACTCGATTTTGAACGACAGACTGAAGTCTCCCCTAACCGGAACTTTCTTTGTAACATATTCGGAGATATTGAAATAAATAGTATCCGGTTCGATGGACAGTATCCGGACATTTTTGTCAAAGTCGTCCCGGATTTTATCCCTCAAATTCGCTGTGGCAATTTTCAACCCCGTTCTGTGCTGTCCTTCGGGCAAATCTTTGATATCGACAGTAATGTTGCCAGTTTCCGAAAATTTTTTACCCAGAATAAAAAAACCCGACGCCCGCACCTGAACGTAAAGAGTATTGTCGGCCGCATCGGAATAAATGCCGGACAATGAACTCTTTAGTTTGGGCGAGATTTTCAGTACCGTCTCATAATCCTGAGCTAACTTATTCATTAGCCAAAATGTAAGAGACAGTACCAAAAAAACAAGGAACGCAAAATGCTTTCTGATGTGATACTTTTGTATTATAATCTTGCGTTCCTTCATTATGTGGATTGCTTATTTCTGTTGCAATTCGGTAGCGTCCTTAAAGACAAGGTCTTTCACTACCTTTATTTTGACATTGCTGTCAATTTCCACAAGAAAATATTCGTCTTTCACATCTACGATTGTCCCGAATATTCCTCCCTGAGTGATTATTTTATCTCCCTTTCCCAACAGTTTCCTCATTTCGCGAAGTTGCTTCTGCTTTTTTTGTTGAGGACGAATCATAAAAAAATACATCACAACAAACATGAGGATAATCATAATAAAAAACATAGGACCGCCACCCGTACTCTGCTGGGTGCTTCCATCTAATAATAGCATAAAATTTAACATCATAACACAAAAAACTGAATTAATATTTTCGGCAAAGATAATTCTTTTTCTTTAACCGGACATTTAAAACCATTTGAATCCCATAATTTCTTTCACTCCCGCCAAAGTTTTCGACGCGCTTGCACGGGCTTTTTCCGCTCCCGATTTCACTGTTTCGTTCAAATACTGTTCGTTACTTTTTATCTCCAGTATTCGTTCGCGTATCGGAAGCGTTACTTTACAAATATCGTCGGCGAGTTGTTTTTTCATGTCGCCGTAACGGATTGCTCCCGACTTGTACTTTTCGCGATAGAATTGTACAACTTCGCTGTCGGACACGATTTGCAGCATTGTGAAAAGATTTTGCACCGGTTCGGACATCGGTGCGTCCGTATCGACGGGACCGCTGTCTGTAACTGCACGCATGACTTTTTTGCGGATTGTCTTTTCGTCGTCAACAAGATAGATGCCGTTGCCTTCGGATTTCCCCATTTTTCCGGAGCCGTCGAGCCCCGGTACTTTAACTAATTCTGTCTCGAAACTGTATGCCGACGGTTCGGGAAAAAATTCGACATTATACATGTTGTTGAACCTGCGGGCAAAGACTCTCGACATCTCCAAATGCTGTTCCTGATCTTTCCCGACAGGTACTTTATTCGCCTTGTGGATAAGTATATCTGTCGCCATCAACACCGGATAGGTCAACAATCCTGCATTGACATTGTTGGGATGTTTACGCACTTTTTCCTTAAACGAAGGCGTCCGTTCCAATTCGCCAACATACGACCACATGTTCATCAAAGTGTATAACTCCGAAACTTCGGGAACAGTGCTTTGAACAAATATAACCGACTTTTCGGGATCAAGTCCCGAAGCAAGATACTCGGCTAAAACTGTTTTTACGTTTTCATGAAAATTTTCGGGATTGGGATGCGTCGTTAACGAATGTAAATCGGCAATAAAAAAGAAGCAGTTATTTTCGTCCTGCATCCTGATAAAGTTACGTAACGCTCCAAAATAATTCCCAATATGCAAATTCCCGGTGGAACGAATCCCGCTTAACACAATCTCTTTCATCTGATATAATCAAAATAATACATTATCTAATACAACTAATACACATAAATTCACGTTCTTATCATATATACAAACGATTCTTTACACGACGCAAATGTAAATAAATTAATTGAAAATGGAGAATTATTTGCCTGAATCAGAATTTTCAGAATTAAAGAATGAACAAAATTATCAACACACTGTTAATTCTCCGTTTTTAAGGCGGCAGGATTTTTGTCTGTACATCCTGTAAAAACAAAATAAACCAAAATTAATAAATATTTCTCTTCATATCTTTTAGATTGATTGTAATTTACGATTGTTGCCTAAGCCCTAATATAATCGTTCATCGTTCATAACACCCGATATCACATACGAATAAGAATAAACATCGTCGAGCATACGGTACTGTTTCATTGGAGTTGCACCCCAACTGTCGTCGCCGCCAACGCCGAGTTGTTTGAGGTCGATATTGACAAAGAGTTCTCTGCGCTGGTCGATGTCGATGGGATGCTGTTGTTTTTTTGTCAGTCCCGGATCAAAATCTTCGTCGGCATTGTAACGGGCGTTAAAACAGAATGGCAGTTCGTAGCCTTCGAAGCGTATTCCGATGCCTTTGTCATCGGTAAGCGAGAGAGAGCGTATGTCGGTGCGATAGCCGTTTTCCTGCGGACGAATGTAATCAAATTTCAGGTCGTTGACCTTGCATTTGTATTCGCCGACAAAAGCCGAACGGTTACGGTCATTATAGTTTTCCCATGGACCTTTGCCGTAATATTCCACATTGTTGAATTCTGCCGGAACCTGCATTTTCATACCGAAACGCGACAGTTCAGGATGTTCAATTCCCGTCATATCCATTGATGCCGACACTTTCACCGAGCCGTCGTTGCGGATAAAGTAAACAGTCGTGTAGGGAATGTTCATGTATTTGATACGTTGTGCAACAATCACTTCAACGCCTTCGGCAGTAGCGGGTTTGACTTCGACACCCGTTACCGTAAGGTCGTCGCCTGCCGTACGCCAGATACTACTGCGGCGATAATGACGGTTGCCAAAATCATTATCGATAGGTGCACGCCAGAAGTTCGGCGTCGGAGAAGAGCTGATCAGTCGTCTGCCTTTATACGAATATGCAGTAAGCAATCCTCGTTTCAGAGATATTGTACCTTTCACATCTCCGCTTTCAAATTTGAGATCGTTATCTGTACGGTCGATTTTCAATTGTCCCTTTGGCGGCGATTTTGCAAAGAAATTGTTTTTGGGGAAAGCAAACTCTTCGGCAGCGATTTCGTATCCGGCAGGAACGAGGTCAGTCGCTTGACGTGTAAATGCTTTCAAACGGACAAAATATTCACTGCCGTTTTTGAAGTCAATCTCCGGCAACGGGACAGTTATTTCGATGTCCGACAAAGGTTTTCCGTCGACCGCAATATCCTGCGACTGTACAAGATAGCCATTGCGATACAATTCCCACCGAAAATCGTAAGCGTTGAGGTCGGTAAACAGATTGTGATTGCTTATCGTAATTTTTCCTTTTTCGATATCCGCAGCCTTCATCCACACAGGCTGATATACCTTTTTTACTTCGTTGATACCGGGATGTGTCGTACGGTCGGCATTAATAACACCGTTAGCACAAAAATTTTCGTCATGCGTCCACCGATGACCGCCGAGGTCACCACCGTAAGCCCAG
>JAITKY010000096.1 GCA_031278135.1 Prevotellaceae bacterium
GACGGATGCGTTTCGTTTAGGTTTCCAGAACTTTGACATGACGCAATTCGGCGTCGTCTCCGAACGGTTGAAGTCTATCGCCGAAAAACCTAAAATGCCAATACCTGTTTTTGTATCCGTCAAAACAGACAATTCGAAGATTCTGACTTGGGAATCGATTCAAATAAAAAACCTGACGACATTGAGCGAACGTTCCGCTACCGGAATGGATTCTGAACGTGGCGTATATGTCGTTTCAGTTGGGGCTTACGGAAACGAATTGCGCGATTATCTCCAACCGAACGATGTGATTCTTGGGTTCGCAGGCAAACCTGTAAACTCGCTCGCCGACCTGAATGACATCATCGCAGACGCCGATCTCAAAAAACCTCAACAAATGATAGTTTACCGTAATCAAAAAGAAAATGTGATTATCATCCCCGAAGGAATTATCCATTCTAAAATATTTGAAAAATGAGAGATGAGATTCATTGTTTGCTCATTTTTGTTTAATAAGTATAATAATTTTCTTATACACTAACAGTACAGTTTGTTGGCATATAACACCGAATGCGGCGCCACAGATAACGTCGAGCGGGAAATGTTTACCCACGTATATACGGCTGTACGAAACACATACAGCCCAGAAGAATATCATGACTGTGAAATATCTGTTTTTGAAGAACCATGCGGTAAACATTGCGAAGCAAAAAGCATTTGCCGCATGGTTTGAGACGAATCCGTACCGTCCGCCGCAGTTTTCGAGGGAATGGATAACGGCTTTAAGTTCTTCGACATGACAGGGACGAAGACGTTCGAAAACATTTTTGAACAGATGAACAGAAAGTTGATCAGCCATAGCAAACGCTGCTACGAGCATGAGCAATTCAACAATACCCTTACTTACCGGCTTTCCACGAAACATGAAAGCGACAATACCCAGATACATCGGAATCCACACATTGATGGCGCTAAACGTTTTCATCACGGGGTCGAGCCAGTCGAAATGGAACCCGTTGATGATGATAAACAATTCAGTATCCCATTCGGGAAAATGTATATTGCTCATCAGCCGTCAATCAATCTACATCTTTGTCCGGGTACGAATTATTTTCGTTGAGGACGTGTGTTCCGCCGGATTCATCGATTCGGTATTTCGAAACCTCTTTTCCTGCGGTTGTACCTGGGATAATCTTGGCATTAGCCCTTTCGTATGCAGGTATTCTTTCCATCATAGTAATATCCACCTCTTTCATTGAGCCCCATGTATTTACGACACCGCTACCGTTGGATGCGTTTGTAAACAACGATCGTGTTTTTTGAGGATCGGCGGCCGCTTCTCGGGTTGTTGTTTCGGGAGTTTCGACTATTTCCGGCATTTCGGGAGTCAAGTCAAAAACATTACCATACTGTTTGACAGTTATCGTATTGGCGTTGATGTAAGTATCGTCCGTTTCGTCGGACAAAACATGAACTTTTGGTTCTTTATCATTCGGGTTCTCTACCCATTTTGGTTGACATTTAATATCGTCGTCAATGTCGGGGAACGAGTTGTTCATCGAAAAGCCAGTAGCGATGATTGTTACCGAGATTTCGGCGTCCGACGATTCGGCGTCGAGCGATATGTCTTCTGCCACGCCACGTTTGAAATTGGCGCCTCTTCCCGAAGCCGTGTTTATATAATCCATCAATTCGCGCAACTCGAAGGCTTTCAAAGGATTTTTCAATCCTGAGCTCACATTTACCAGGATATTTTTAGCGCCCGAAATATCGTTATTGTTCAGCAGCGGAGATTTGAGAGCCTGTTCGGCGGCTTTCCGGACACGGTCTTCGCCGGCTGCCCGTCCAAGTCCCATCAATGCCATATCGCTGTTTGACATTACCATTTTGACGTCGGCAAAGTCCACATTGATATATCCTTCGACGGTTATGATTTCGGCAATGCTTTTGACGGCGGTTGTAACGATGTCGTCGGCTTTCGGAAATGCTTCGAAGATCGACAGATCGGGATATATTTCATACAGTTTTTCGTTGTTGATAATCAGCAATGAATCGACATTTTCCCTTAGTGTCCACAATCCGTCTAAAGCCCTTTTATACGGTTCTTCACCTTCGTCCTTAAATGGTAGAGTAACGATTGCCACCGTCAGTATGTCCATGCTTTTTGCTTCTTTGGCGATAACGGGTGCAGCTCCGGTGCCGGTGCCTCCGCCGAGTCCGGTAGCGATAAAAAGCATTTTAGTATTTTTTTCCAAAATATTCTTTATCTCGTCGAGACTTTCCAGCGCCGCCTGCCGTCCGAGTTCGGGATTACAACCGGTGCCAAGCCCGCCAGTGAGTTTCGTTCCGATTTGGATTTTGTTCGGAACAATACTCTTGTTCAACACTTGTGCATCGGTGTTACATATAATAAAATCAACACCTTCGATGCCTTTTTCATACATATTTTTGACAGCATTGTTACCGCCGCCGCCTACTCCTATTACTTTGATTATGTGACTTAATCCTTTGTCCCAATTGATTGGTATTACCTCATTCATATCATTTTGTTTATTTATTTTTTATTATAAAATCTATAATTTTCAATCATTTTTTTCATCCTTTTGCGCTTTCAAGAACGTCTGAACATCTTTAACAGCGTTTTTTAACCAGGATGACATTCCCTTCTTTCGCCATTCTTCCTCCTGTCTTCGTTGTTCTTCTTCCCGTTTTAGTCGCTCTTCTTCCCGTTTTAGTCGTTCTTCTTCTTCCTGTTTTCGTCGTTGTTCTTCTTCCCGTTTTAGCCGTTCTTCTTCCTCCCGTTTTTGTTGCGCTTCTTTCTGTTCCGGCGTCAGTTCCAGACTCTCCAAATGGTCGAATCCACACATGACAAGTCCCACTGCTGTTGAATATTTGGGATGTATAATAGTATCCTTGCCGGAATCATAATCGTGTAATATATATTGAGGACTGCTTATTATTACCTCTGTTTCAATTTTATGTTTTATTTCCGGTTCCAACTCGGCTTGCTCTTTCAATCGTTTTATCAGGAACTCTTTTATTCCTTTCATTTTAGAGACACCGCCCGTAATCACTATTCCGGCGCCCAATTTTCCGCATTGTGTTTTATTTACAATTTCGTACAGTACCATATCAATAATTTCGTTCAAACGAGAAGTGATTACTTTTAATATGATATCGAACGACAGTTGTCGTGGCTCACGTCCACTAATTCCCTCAACTTGAACATATTCGTGAGGTTTTGCCTGTAACCCGAATTTGACTTTTATTTGTTCAGCCTGTTCGTACTTGATGCTGCACATCGTCTTTATGTCTTCGGTGATTACATTTCCCCCGAAAGGTATGACGGCAGTATGCACTATGGTATAATCTTTATACACAATCAAATCGGTGGTTCCTCCTCCGATATCTATCATTGCAACACCCAATTCTTTTTCGTCGTTGGAGAGGACAGCCCTTGCCGAGGCTATCGGTTCGAGAATCAGTTTGTTCAACGAGAGATTCAGCGCTTTCAAACACGAATTAGTATGTATTCTGTTCGATTTGTTTCCTATTACTACATAGAAATGCCCTGTCAGTTTATTTCCCAGCCGTCCGACAGGATCGGTTATGCCGGTTTGTCCGTCGATGCTGTAATTCTGTGGGATAACGTGCAATATTTCCGTATCGGGATTAAGATGTAATTTCCCGGCTTTGGCTTCAAGTTCCATGATTTCTTCTCTCGTGATTATTTCATCGTATTTGTCACGAATTTTTTCCACTCTGTTTTCGATACATGTAATATGTTGCCCTGCAATACCTACATACACGTTTTCGATATTGTCGATTTTTGCGTCGGTTTTGATTTTATCCAAAGTTGGCACTACAGCGTTTACAACTTTAGTGATATGTTCGACCTGTCCGCGTCTGATTCCATTGGATGGCTCTTCGCTGTAAGCGACAATCCTGTAATGCTCGTCGTCGAGTTTTTCGCCAACGAGACTGACCACTTTTGTGGTACCCAAATCTATTGCAACTACATATTTAGACATTATACTTTTTCCTTTTTTTCGTACAGCACGTTTTTGAACATATCCATAACCGATTTCAGCGTCATTTTAATATCGCTGTTTCCGGGATCGACGGGATCCACGGGATCGACGGGATTCACGGGATTCACGGGATTCACGGGATCGACGGGATTCACGGGAACCACAGGATTGACAATCACGGTGTCTGTATTTTTAATTTCGACTAATTTTGCATATTTTTCACGGATATCGAATCCATACATAACCAGACCTACAGCGGTCGAATATTTTGGATGTACAATATCTTTCGGCGAACTTTCGGAAACATACATTGGTTTTCCGATTCTTACATCCATACCTGTTTTCAGTTTCACAAATTCGCGCAGATTTGCTATTTGCGCTGCTCCGCCGGTAAAGACTATTCCTGTTGCGAGTTCATGGTTGTTGTCGGTATATTTTCTAATTTCATAAAATATCATGTCCAGGATTTCTTTTATTCGCGCCTCGATTATGCATGCCAGCAACTTGAAAGATATTTTATAAGGCTCTTTGCCGTTTTCGCCCGGTATTAAAATCTCAGTATCGGGAACCATTGCCGGCATACATGAACCACGCTGTATTTTAATATTTTCCGCCTCTTTCCAAGTGATCTTGCAACCGGTTTTTATATCTTGAGTGACAGTATTTCCTCCAAACGGGATTATGGCTGTGTGCCGTATTACGTTTTTGTGGAAAATAATCAGGTCGGTAGTTCCTCCACCCATATCGACCATTACGACGCCCATTTCCCTTTCGTCGTCGGAAAGAACGGCTCTTGCCGATGCCATCGGTTCGAGTATAAGTTCTTTCAGCGAAAGATTCAACCGTTCGATACACACTTCCGTATGCCGTGTCGAAACGCCTTTTTCGATTATTACCATGAAATTTCCGGCGAGTTTATATCCCAGCCGTCCAACGGGATCGGTTATTTCGTGTATATCGTCGATGCTGTATGTCTGTGGAATGACGTGTACGATTTTTTCGCCCATATTGATATGCAATCGACGGGCGTTGTCTTCGAGCATTTTGATATCGTTTTCCGTAATCAGTTCTTCGTATATCGGACGCAGTATTTCCGTTCTGTTTACGATGTATCTGATGTTTAGCCCCGCAATACCTACATATACTTCGTTGATATCCGATATGCCGGCTGTAGTTTTGATGCTGTCCAATGTATTTTTTACAACGCCGACAACACTGTGTATGTTTTCGACCTGCCCGTGCCTGATGCCGCTCGAGCGTCCTTCGGAATATGCTAAAATCTTGAGACGCTTGCTGTTCTTAGTCTTTTCGCCTACAATACTTACTATTTTTGTTGTTCCTAAATCTATTGCCACCAAATAGTCTGCCATATTAATACCTTTATTTATATATAGTATATCTAACAGTTAATTATAATTACTTTGTAACTGCTACAATCTGTTTATCAAATCTCAGGTCGAGAATCGTATATGGCGCTTCGTTTTCGGCTCTGTAATACGGATTCACTTTCCTGTAAAAGGTTAACAGATTGTCTAATTTCTTTTTATATCCGTGCAGTTGCCCGAAACGAATCAAATGACTGTCCGAACAAACTGCCAATTCAACGTTTTTGTTTTCATCTACGTCGATTTGCTGAATCTGTGCATTCCAGAACGCATCGTCCGCAATAAACTTCACAAATGCCAAAAGGTTACGTGCAAAGAGAGTATCTCTCATCATTTTTCCTTCGGCAGGCAACCGGATTTTCCCCGTTATTAAAGGTACATCGCATGCATATCGCTCCGAAACGGGAAATGCTATGCCTTCGCTGTCCAAATAACACGAACCCAACGAAGTCAATATACGTACCACCGGTATTCTCTGTTCAAGTTCAACATGCAGAATACTGTCTCCTGTCTGATATACAAGCGCATTTTTTACAGAACTTTTGGATTCAACCAATTTCAACGTCTTTCTTATCACGTTATCGTTCAATGGCTTGCCTTTACCTGCTACCTTACTTTGTTCAATCATTCTTCTAAAATCGCCCGCTGTTATCAACTTCGCCTTTTCAGGATTCCGTATCTTAACATCAATTCCTTTACACACAGGGTCACCTTTCGTACTGCACATATATACCAACAAACAACTTGTTACTCCTAACATCAAACAAATCAGAGTAATCCTTTTCCAAGCAATCTTCCTTTTTACCATCATACTCGCTTACCAGACGGCGCAAAATTAATCATTAATTTAATTTCGTGAACAAATTTTTTGATAAATAATGAAAAAAGTTATCCACCGTATTTGTATTATACTTGTTTTCAACAGATATTCCGAAAAGATTATTTTGCAACTTTTTCCATGATTTCAGAGTAAAACCTCTTCCCCGAATGGCAAATTTAGATGAATAATTGAGTTTTTCGGACTTCGACGAGCGGAAAAACATTGTATTTTGATATTTTTTTGAAAAAAAATATCACTACGTAATATGCTTAAAATTAGTATGTTTACACTTGTATTCGAAAAAATATCACTTTTATTTGTTCGATTATATATGAGATATTGAAAAAAAGACTAATTTTGCACTTCGTTTTTTCGATTTATACAGGTTGAAAAAATAGATATATATGATTAAAAATAAATGGATTGTAATTAATTTAATATTCAAACTAAAGGAACCATGCAAGCTAAAGGGTTTATAAAATTTGTAGCAGTACTTTGTTTTCTGGCAAGCATTTGGATGCTCTCGTTTACTTTCGTAACCAGACAGATTGAAAAAAAAGCAAGATTAGAGGCTACCGACAGCGATGGAATCGTTGACGAAAAAAAAGAAGCAGAACTTCTGCAAGCTAAAAGAAATGAAAAAGTATGGCTCGGATACACTTACAAAGAATGTAAAGATAAAGAGTTGAGCCTTGGATTAGACCTCAAAGGAGGTATGAACGTGACAATGGAGATATCTATCCCCGACGTTCTCAAAGCATTATCGAACCAAAGCGCCGACCCGACTTTTGTCGAAGCTTTGAAACGGGCGCAGGAAAAGCAAAAAAAATCAACTGCCGATTTTCTTACGCTATTCGAAGAATCGTGGAACGAAGTAGAGCCGGGAGCGCGTATGTCGCGAGTATTCGGAACTTACGACCTCCGCGACAGAATCAAACCGGAATCTGAAAACAGTCAAGTGATTGACGTTATGAAATCGGAATCCGAAAGCGCTGTCGCCAACTCGTTTAACGTATTACATAAACGTATCGACAAGTTCGGTGTCGCTTCTCCGAATATTCAACGAATAGGAAATTCGGGAAGAATTTTAGTCGAACTGCCGGGTGTAAAAGAGCCTGAACGAGTGCGGAAACTTCTACAGGGTACAGCAAATCTCGAATTTTGGGAAACATACGACAACGCAGAAATATTCGCAGCCTTGCAACAAGCCAACTCTGTGATTAAAGATATTTTAGACGCCGAAAAAAGCGCACTGCAAGCAGAAGACTCTACTGCAATCACAACGCAAATAACAGAGCCCGTATCACCAGCAACCGATTCGCTCGGATTGCTGGATAACGATTCGCTTGTTTTAGCGGCTATCGCCGATTCGCTGAACATGAACGCCGATTCGCTGGCAATGGATAACTTCCCGCTATTCAGGATACTGACACCAGCAATATCGCAGGACGGACAACTGATGAGAGGTCCGGTTATCGGATACGCAACAACCGAACATATTGCGAAAATCGATGAATGGTTGGAACTGGATCAGGTTAAAAACCTTTTCCCGTTCGAATTTAAGCCGATGTGGACTAATAAAGCAATCGACAAAGGCGAAACAACTTATGCGCTTGTTGCCATCAAATCGAATCGTGACGGAACGCCGCCTTTGGACGGATCGGTGATTTCGGATGCCAGAGTTTCGACATCAAGTCGAGGGGGCGGATTCAGCGTTTCGATGAACATGAACGCCGAAGGATCAAATACATGGGCACGACTGACCGCAGATAATCTGAACAAAAGCATTGCCATAGTGCTTGACGGATATGTATATTCCTATCCTACCGTGAATACGGAAATCAGAGGCGGCTCGTCGGAAATCACAGGCAATTTTACCTCGAATGAAGCAAACGACCTCGCAAATGTCCTGAAATCGGGAAAGATGCCGGCTCCTGCAAAAATCGTTCAGGAAGCGGTCGTAGGACCTTCGCTGGGACAACAATCAATCAAAGCAGGTATGATTTCTTTCATACTTGCGTTTATACTCATACTGTTATACATGTGGTTTTACTACGGTCAAGCCGGTCTGACTTCAAATATAGCGCTGCTGACTAATGTCTTGCTGCTTTTCGGAGCGATGGCTTCTTTCGGAGCGGTATTGACGCTACCCGGTATAGCAGGTATAGTGCTGACGCTGGGTATGGCTGTCGATGCAAATATCATTATCTATGAGCGTATTAAGGAAGAGTTAAAAGCCGGAAACAGTATGCGGATAGCGATGAAGGAAGGATACAAAAACGCAATGTCGGCAATCGTCGACGGGCAGTTGACCACATTAATAACAGGCTTAATCCTGCTTATTCTCGGAACAGGACCTGTCAAAGGTTTTGCGGTTACTTTGGTCACCGGTATCATTACATCATTGACAACGTCGATATTTATCTCACGTCTGGTGTTCGAATGGTTGCTCGACAAAGGTAAAAATGTTTCTCTGGGTAATAAACTAACGTTTAATCTCCTCGAAAATATGCATATCGATTTCTTGAAACTTAGAAAGAAAGCGTATGTTATATCAGCCGTATGTATATTAATTGGACTTGGTTTTGTTTTTACCAAAGGTATGAGTTATGGTATTGATTTTTCGGGAGGTCGTACTTATGTTGTGAAATTCGACCAAGTGGTGTCTATCAATGAGATCAGGGCTTCGGTAGGCGAATTCGACGGTTCTGCCGAAATCAAACAGTACGGTCC
>JAITKY010000070.1 GCA_031278135.1 Prevotellaceae bacterium
ATCGACCAAAAACGAAATCGCATTGCTATACGAACCATCAAAATACGAAGTGACAATACGTTCCATACTTTGTTTGGAATATTTGTCTTTCGTCACTTTGGGTTTGTACAGATTCACCCGTCCAACGGGTTCTACGCGAACAAATCCTTTTTCTATCAGGATTTTAAGGACTGTCGCGACAGTATTGACATGAGGACGCGGTTCGGGCATCGTTTCCACAATATCCCGCAATCCTCCTTTGCCAATTTTCCATAAAGATTGCATTATCTGCTCTTCTGCTCTTGTTAAAACCTTTGTCATACAATTTAAAATTTTTAATTAAACATCACTACTACAATTAATTAGTGTACTTACACGTGATCGCACACAGGAAAATTTCCCGACACAAAGGTAATACTATTTTTTTAGTTTCAAAACTATTTTTTTAATCAAACATGTTTTTTTAATCAAAATTATTGTCTGCAAATTTTTTTTTCATACATTTGCATATTTTAAATTGATTGATGATGAGGCTTGGTGTTATATTTATGTCATTGATATTTTTCGTTTCATCGTGTGGAATAACGAAAAATGTAGAGTTTGAAGGATTGCCGGAAATAAAACTTAAGACACTGAAAGGGAGCAATGCAGTTGTCGAAGTGAACATTTTGGTAAACAATTCTTTATCGCACAATATTTATATAAAAAAAGCGGATATCGAGATTCTCAGAGACGGATATTTGTTTGGGACGGCAAGTCTGCGTCAAAGAACCGTGATAAAGAAACGCTCAAAAAAACAGCAGATTACTGTTTTGTTTGACGTGAAAATCACCGACAAAATGGCGATAATGTCGGGACGAATTAAAGCAATACTTGCAGGCGACGACAGAACTTGTCTTTCATTTTCGGGACATGTAAAAGCCGGGACAAAAGTATTCTCAAAATCAATTCCGATCTACTTCAAATAATCTTCGAAATAGTCTGTAATTTTCTGCTTCAAATGGATACGGTCCTTTCCGCCTACATTGTGTTCTGCAAGCGGATATGGAAAATAATCGACCTGAACGCCATTTTTTATACATTCGCGGACAAAACTCAGACTGTGTTCGATAACCACCACAGGATCAATCAATCCATGACAGATTAAAAGTTTTCCTTTCAGATCTTTTGCTTTGTTAATCAGGCTTGTTTTGCTGTATCCGTCAGGATTCTCGTCGGGAGTATCCATATAGCGTTCGCCATACATCACTTCGTACCATTTCCAGTCGATAACGGGACCACCGGCAACGGCAACTTTGTAGATTTCGGGATAGTTAGTAATCAACGAAACAGTCATAAAACCGCCATAACTCCAGCCATATACGCCGATTCTGTCCGCATCAACCCACGATTTCGATTTCAGCAGTTCGGCGCCTTTAATCTGATCCTGCATTTCACGCTGACCGCATTGACGGTGAATGGCATTTTCGAAATCCCGCCCACGATTGCTCGTTCCATGATTGTCCATGACAAAAACTGCGTATCCACGTTGCGCCATATACATCTCCCACAATCCTGCCGATGCCGACCAGTTATTCTGAACCAGTTGAGAATGAGGACCTCCATACACATAAACGATAACGGGATATTTACGGGTCGAATCGAACCCGACAGGCTTAATCAAGCGATAATAAAGGTCGTAGCCATCGTCGGATTTCACTGTTCCAAGTGTTATTTCTCCGGTTGCATACTGTTCGAGAGGATTTTTTGCCTCGAAAATCCGGCGTTTACCTTTTTTACCGGTATTTACTATTTCGATGATTCTTGGCACATTAAGGCTGCTGTAACTGTCGATAAACAAAGAACAATCATTGCTAATCGACACATTGTGCCATCCTTCGTCCGAAGTCAGGCGCGTCGATTTTCCGGTTTTGATATTTGTCTGAAACAGATGCTCTTCCACCGGACTTACTTCGGCGGAAAGATAATAAAGATTTTTTGCGGCTTTGTCCACAGCAACGAATTTCACGTCGGCGGCTACGGGAGTAAGGCGTTTTATCAGTTTTCCGTCGGACGCACTGTGCAGATACAGATTGTAATAGCCGTCACGGTTGTTCGTTGTGAAGATAAACTGTTCGCCTTTTTCGTCCAAAAAACGCAATGTATATTGTGGTTCGATGTAAGTATCTGATTTTTCTTCGAATAAAGTAGCAATGAATTTACCTGTCGAAGCATCGTATTTGTTCAGCCGCAAATGGTCCTGTCCACGGTTAAGCACCTGTATGTAAATCACATCCGACAGTGGCGACCATGTAATGTTCGTAAGATACCTGTCATGATCGAAATCGGTGACTTCGAGAAAACGCGTCTGTTTTGTTGCTATATCGTACACACCCAGAGCGATTTGCTCTGATTTCATTCCTGCCATAGGATATTTTATTTCCCTCGCCGAACCGGTACGCGTAGTTATGTCCAGCAGAGGAAATGTCTCTACCCGAGATTCATCCTTCCGGTAAAAAGCGAGTTTTTTCCCGTCCGGCGACCAAAATATTCCTCCATTAATACCAAATTCCTCACGACTAACGGTTTGTCCATTTACAATATTTTTATCTTTATCGTCGGTTACAGCGAATTTATCGCCCTGTTCGTTCATATAGAACAAGTTATTATCCACTGTATAGGCATAAAATTTTCCTGCTGCCGAATATGTCAGATTTTCGACGCCTTCGGGGAGCGACACTGTAGTTTTCAAGGTTTTACTTGGGATGTCCACACGATATTCTTTGCCTTGATGATTGATTTTCAAAGTATTTTCGTCCATCCACGAATACCACGGAAAATTATTCAGACCGGAACCTGTAACAGCGTTGAATTCATCGACGGTTATAAGTGTCTTTTTCACGCCGTTAGCATCTTCGGATATCAGATTTTTTCCTTCAGTGTATGTATAACTGTTAGAATTGCCTTGCCATGCAAAATATTTTGATTCCGGACGAAGATGATAGCCAAAAACGGCTTCTTCCATAGTGAAAATCTTGTCCTGTGCTACCGTATTGAAGGTTATACTTAATACGATTATTAAAGTTAATGTTATCTTTTTCATCATTTTACACATTAAATTACATTTCTTTTTACGGCATAAATGTAATTATTTTTTCTTTTTTTAGAAAATACAACATAATTTAACATAATTTATAAATCGCCGTACCTATCTTTGCACATTCTTTAATTGAAATTAAAATGAATGCTAAATGGTTATCGGTTCTCTGTTTGTGTATGTTATACATACAGGCAGTATATTGTCAGGAGGTTGTAATACCTTCAAATTGCGGTTTGTTCTCACCTCATCAAGTCGATATGGAAGATTATCTGAAAGTTGACGCTTATGATTATACCGAAGTTACGGATATTAATCTGGAAGTTGCCAATTCGTTGGATAACAAAAAACTGAATGTTGCACTCCTCATGGACATATCTTCATCGAGTGAAAACACAAAACGAAAACCGCTGAACTTATGTTTTGCCCTCGACCGTAGCGCGTCGATGGAAGAAAACAACAGGATGGAGAAACTGAAAGATGCAATGAAAGAGATACTTTCGTTTCTTGTACCCGGCGATTATGTTTCTATCGTCACTTATGACGATGTGGCGCAGGTTGTTCTGTCTTCGAGACAATACAACAAGTACAGCGACAGTATTTTCAGGGAAACAATCGATCGAATTACCATAGGAGGCGGCACAAATATGCTTGCCGGAATGCTGAAAGGATATAACGAAATTAATAAAAATCAAAACAGATTTTACCGTAACCGGCTGATTCTCATGTCTGACGGAGTATCGACTACCGGAGAAACAAATCCCGACAGAATCCTTAAGCATACTATTGATTATTACGACAAAGGAATAGAAACATCCACTATCGGTATAGGAAACAATATCAATTTCAATCTTTTACACAATATTGCTGTAGAAGGCAGAGGCGAAAGTCATTTTGTTGGCGATTGCGACAGCGCATACATTGATATCGGGTATGTCCTGCGAGAAGAATTTTCCGGCATGAATGCCAATATAGAAGATATACAAATTGAAATTTATAATCCTAAATATTTAAAAATCATTGATGTTTATGGAGCGTCCAAAGTTGTACAAACCGGAGAAAAACTCATTGTCTCATGCTCGAACCTGTATTGTAAAAAACAGTATATTTTGGTGAAATTTCAGTCGAAAAAGAAAAACAGGAAGGATAAAATAACTGTAAATATGAATTTTACAGAAAACAACGAAAGAAAAAACATGGTGAAACAAATACCCTGTATGAATAATTATAATGCCTCATCGGAAAAAATGTTGCTGGCAAATAAAATCATTGACGCGGTCAATTGCGTCAAAAACAGATTGACAGATCAACGATATAAACTCGACTGTTTGGATAAGTTTGTAAGCGAACCCAATGTTCCCAGCAATATTATTGCACTGAGAGAATCGATTCCGGATATAACAAAATGAATATAAGTATGAGGTATGAAGTATGAGATATATTCATACCTCATACTTCATTTTACAGTGTCCTGCACATTTTCGATTTTTGGTTCCTCTGTCTCTATTTCTTCCAGCAAAACAGGATTGTTTTGTTTGATAAATCCGATATTTACATTTACCGAATCGGTCAGACTGACAATTTTCGTATTGGCGGATTCTATTGTCTGCGAATTTTTATTACTCATATTCACGATGATAATATCTTTGAGATCATTGATATCGCGTTCGATTTCGGAGATCCGGCGACTGTATGCGTTAAACTCTACCGATCCTTGCGTATATTTGTTAATATTGTTTTTCAGCAAGATAAGCGTCTTTTCATGACCGATAAGAGACAGTTCGGCATTTCGCACCAATTCGGTATATTCTTTCAGTTTATTTGCTTTTTGCAGTTCTTCCAAACGATTGTTATAGTGTTTGATAGCATCTTGAGTCCGGTCGCGGCATATCTGGCACGAAGTCGCCGACATTTTTTCGCTCAACTGGATAACATTCTCGTCTTTAATATTTTCATTGACGGGCGTCGAATTGAGTTTTGCTATCAAAGGATTAAATTCCTGAACAAACAGTGAATTTTCTATCTGATTGATTAAAGTTGTAATATTCTGTCCTTCTTTTGTTTTCGTATTAAAATCTCCATTTAGATTATCTCTGTGCCGCAAATTTCTCAAAGCATGTTCCTGGTCAGCCGGCTTTAACGGAATTCCGCTCTTGTTCAAATCTATCAGAGTAGAACACATGATTTTGATACCTCGCAGAATAGGGTCATTTTCGAGATAGTACGAAGCAAAATCAATAATCGAAGCATATTCGGACTTGAACGACTTGATAAAGATATTGTTATCCTTATATTTGAAATTAATCAGATTATATTCATTGAGCAAACCCACGAATGATTGGACGATGCTGCCCAAAGCATTATTGGCCGCGTCAATATTTCCTGTTCGTGCGTTCAGCGTATATAATTCTATCTGACTCTTGAAATTAGCGAAAATAGTAAGGAAATCGGTAAATGTTTTTTCCTGTTTATATGTGTCGTCGTTTATCAGTTTGTCTCTGTAATTGTTTTCGACATTGACTTTTCGTTTATCAATATTTGCAAAATTCACTTCGTCGCCGCTGATTCCGTCGAGTTTGTAGAGCGATTTGTAATTGGCGACAATAATCATGGGGTATGTTTTGTATGGCAACAACCGTTCCAAATCGGCTTTTGTCAATTCCGCTACAGTACAGGTATCCATAAACCTGCTTAAATTAGTCGTATTCATGTGGATAGCAGGAGTATTTGGTGTTAGCATTACATAAATTCGTATCGAATGAAGGCGGGAATCGAAATTTTTCTGTTCAAACAGTCGAATTGTTGAGCTGAAACGGTATTCTTTTTTCTTCGCATTTGATTCGATGAAATTGCCCATTTCGCCGATAAGAGCCAGAATCGGTTTGCCTATGCCGCCCGTTTGCGCCAGATTCTGCAACTGTTTGCCAAAAAATCCCATTATGTTGTCTTTATCGCTGGATGTCAATGCTTTTACGTCTATTTTGGCATCAATATTGCTGCCTGCCGAATACAGCGGCAGATTGTCGATTATGCGTATGGCTTCGATATTTTCGCTTACGAAAGTTTGGTATTTTGATTCGCTGTCATTCGAAATCTGAAAGTTATATAATGGATAAACAACATCGTTGTTTCCAAAATATTTGACGTTCATCAATTGAGCCGTAATATAAAGGTATTCCAATTTTTCATTTCCAAGAATCTTCTTTTTACCTTTTTTCGTACTTGGTAAGTAGATGTCGTTTATCACTTTATCAAACTTATGACCATTAAATAAAAATATGTCGGTTGACAAATATTGCCATTCTCCCGAAAAGAGAAAAGCAGTTGTATCGGCAAAGCACATTCTTGTTTCAATTGCCTGTGCTTCAGTGGTTGCGTGAAAAATCACGATTAATAACAAGGTAACAAATATCTTTTTCATCTTACAAATACAAAATTCAAATAATTTACAAAGATACAACTTTTTTGTAAAATCCAAAATCCCCTGTTACAGCACAGTTAAAAACTGTTAAAATTTCCGTAAAAACGTGAAAAAATGTAAAAAAAACCTTGTTCAAACGCTTCAAAAAGGCACAAAAACAAATTTTATTGCATTTTTTATACAAATAAAATATGTCGATTATTGAATTGGATATCAAATATTTGTTGTATACGACAAAGGCAAATTCCGAATAAAAAAATAAATTTGTTCATTTTTTTTGATGGAATATAAAAAAAATATATACCTTTGCGCCCGACAAAATGTGAGATTTTATTTTTGCGGTATAAGAAAAAAAGATATTATAGGTAGTGGAATGTATCCCCTCGGAAAACTCAATATTATTTGCTTCAAACTTTAAACAATTCCTCTAACATTCCACTACTTTTTTTATAATCTCACTAAAATTCACAAAAAAAATATATTTTTAACAGAAAGTAACCAGATTGTCAATTGTTTTTTATACTTTTGTCGCCTAAAAGATTATGATTTATGGATGAATATAAAGTTATACTTTTGATATAAAAGATTGGTATATTTGTTCTTAAAATATGTTAAACGGTTAAACGGTCGGATGAAAACGGAATCAAACAACCGTAATTTTGATTAAAAAGATAATATTAGGGGTAATAGAAATATAAAATTATGAAAGTAAAAGACAGAGAAAGTTTAAAAACTTTAAAAGATTTATTGGAATACTCGGCAGAGCGATATGCTTCGAAAATGATGAATGCTTTTGTGGGAGACAAACCCGTCTCTTACAGCGAATTTGGAGAAAAAGTGAACAATTTGCGCGAAGTATTGAAATCATTAGGAATAGGACATGGGGACAAAGTTGCAATATACACTCACAACACCCCAAAATACAGTGTAATATACTTTGCTATTGTATCGATGGGGGCAATTACGGTTCCACTGTTGCCGGATTTTTCGTCTACCGAAGTCGAAAATATCCTCAAACACTCCGAAAGTAAAGCGCTGTTTGTGACTAAACGGTTGAGATACAAGGTTGATGCGATTGATTTGCCGGAATTGAAAATCAGGTTCGACGTCGATACTTTTTCGGTATATGAAAACCGGCAGGATGTCGAAAATACTGCAAAAAGCGTTGAAAAAGAAGTGCTTCCCGACGATATTGCAAGTATTGTATATACGTCGGGCACCACCGGAAAATCGAAGGGAGTTATGTTGACACATTATAATCTTATCGTTCAGTTGCAAATGGTTATCAAGATTCAGCCGGTAGACGAAAACAGTGTGTTTCTGTCGATTTTGCCGCTTCCACATGCATACGAAGGCAGTCTTGGCTTTTTATTGCCAATTTTTGGCGGATCAAGTGTCTATTATTTAGAGAAATCGCCAACGCCAACAATTTTGCTGCCTGCCATGCAAAAAGTAAAACCAACTCATATATTGACTGTCCCGTTGATTTCCGAAAAAATATTTAAAAACAATATTCTTGCGAAGTTTAATAAAAGCATGATTACCCGATATTTGTACAAAACAACTGTCGGAAGGAAGTTATTGCATCGCATCGCTGGAAAAAAACTGTATAAGACATTCGGCGGAAGATTGGTGTTTTTCGGAATAGGTGGAGCAAAATTAGATTATTATACCGAACGATTTCTGTATGAGGCAAAATTCCCCTATGCAATAGGTTACGGATTGACGGAAACGGCTCCGCTTCTGACTGCTGCGCTATCGCATAACGTTAAGCCCGGATCGGCAGGTTTTAAACTCGAAGAGATTGATATGAAAATCAATGATGTAAACGACTGCGGAATAGGCGAATTGTGGATAAAAAGCCCATGTCTCATGAAAGGATATTATAAAGAACAGGAACTTACGGATATGGTGATAACTCCCGATGGTTGGTTTAAAACTGGTGATTTAGTGAATGTTAATTCGTCGGGAAGAATATATATAAAAGGTAGACTGAAAAATGTGATACTTACTTCGTCGGGTGAAAATGTTTATCCCGAAGATATCGAATCTCTTATCAACAATTTCAAGTTTGTACAGGAATCTCTGGTTGTCGAACAAAAGGGTAAATTAGTCGCAATGGTCAAAATCAATTACGATGAACTAGGATCACAGTATAATAAGTTTAAGGAAGAACTGCAAAACAAAATTGAAGAAAATTATCGTGAACTCGAAAAAAATATCGAAGAGTTGAAACTCGAAATCCAGTTGTACGTTAATTCGAAAGTTAACCGTTTTTCGCAAATATCGTCGGTCATAGTGTTGCCTTTTGCTTCGGATTTCGAGAAAACATCAACAATGAAAATTAAACGGTATTTATATGCATAACAATATTGTACATCCGGTAATCAATGCTGTAAGGACAACCATTGCGGTTGCCCTTACGTGTTCGGGGTTACGCATATTTGAATCGGCTATCCTATAAATATGATAATTGAATTTGCAGAAAGCAGAAAGGGCTAAAAGCCCGTCAATCAATAGCGTAGTGACAACGCCCTACGAAAAAGATTCATACAAAAAGTGAAATCAATGATTATCTACGGATTAGACCCTTTCAGGGCTTGTCGGCGGACGTGATTCGTCTCACAGAGCGTTGCATTGTGCTACTATATTTCGGGCTTTGACTACGTCGATTTAAAAATTCAGCCCTGTGCAAGCCGCCGCCTTTAGATTATTGCATATGCCCGAAGGCAAATCTCTCATAGTTCATAGTTACCTCGTTATATCTTCTGTCAGCACAATCACCACGCTATATGCTTTATTTTTCAGACAACTGTCGCTGTCTGGCGTGTAAGTGAATTTGACTGTTTTGGCTTTAACGCCGTGGTAAAGAGTGTCTGATATACTCGTATCTTCGTAGATACCTTTGCCGTTCATCACCACTGCGCCGCCGTGGACGGGCGAGGTCGATTGTTTCACGTAGTTATCCACGTCGTGCTGAGCGGAAGAATAGTATTCCCACGAACCGCCGGCTTCGATACCAAAGATTTGATTAATATTCACCGCTTCGGCGTGTTTATAGCAGACCGCTATCGTGTCTTTCAGAGGACGCATT